>NZ_JAOQKH010000030.1:0-9981 GCF_025567485.1 Porcipelethomonas ammoniilytica
TAAAGCATGGCTGGACTTATCTTGCTAGCGTTCTGGATGTCTGTACAAGAAAAATCGTCGGTTACAGTTATGGAAGAAAAATGGATCGTTCTCTTGTTATTTCTGAGTAGTTCTTTGGAGATTGCTTTCCACCATGACAATAATCGCTTCGTCACGGGTCAGTTCCTTGACCTCGCATTTCAGCGTTTCAAGCCCCGCAAGCTCACAAGCCTTTTTACGCCTGTGACCGCTGATAAGCTCATACCGCCCGTCCTCTTTCAGACGGACAGTAGCAGGGGTCATTACGCCGCTTCGCTTGATGCTATCGACAAGCTGCTCCATGTCCTCGTCCATTAAAACCTTGAACGGGTGGTCGGGAAACTCATCAATCTGGGAGATTGGAATATCCCGTATCTTGCTTAACTTTGCTTCCTCACGGCTCTGGTCTGTTTCAAACAGGTCATCGTATGCGGTCAGTTTGATTTCTGTTCTTTTGTTTCCCGCCAAGCTCTGCCACCTCCTTTCCGAACTGCTCATAAGCTGCGGCTACCTTGCCGCCTTTGTCATAGGCAAAAATGCTCTTTCCCTCTGCGGTGGCTTCCACCGCACGGATGGAATGGGGTATCTGGGTATCAAACACCTTAATCCTCTGTCCGTAGGCACTTCTCACCGTGGCGGTGATTTCCTTGGAGATGTTCGTGCGGGGCATTACCATCGTCATAAGGATGCCGTCAATCCGCAAAGGGGGATTGATTTGCCGTTTGACTTTCGACACGGAGCGAAGCAACAGCTCTAAGCCTTTGGCAGAAAGATAGTGGGGCTGCGTGGGGATAACCACGCTGTCTGCCGCCGCAAGTGCGTTGATTGTGAGCATACCCAAACTCGGCATACAGTCTATTAAACAATAGTCGTAATTCTTTTTGACCTCGTTCACGCAGGTTTTCAGCACGCTTTCACGGCTTATGGCGTTAATCAGCCTTACTTCCAAGCTTGACAGCTCAATGTTGGCCGGTAACAGGTCAACGCCCTCGCCGTGGTGCAGGATGCTTTTGGAAACATCGACGGATTTATCGTCTATGATGTCCTGCATGATGGTGGAGAGCGTGACGGGTAAATCGTCTGGTCTGTTGTAGCCGAGGGACATGGTTAGATTTGCCTGTGCATCGGCATCAATGAGCAAAACTTTCTTGCCCTGCTGTGCCAGACTTACGCCTAAATTAACCGCCGTAGTGGTCTTGCCGACACCACCTTTCTGATTAGTCAGAGCGATTACTTTGCAATTTGACATAGAATGCGTCCTCCTTTCGCATAGATTTAGCCGCTTTGTCAAGGCGGCTATGTAACTGTACCAGAGGACGCAGGACGCAAAAAAGCCGCTTACTCTTAAACTTGATAAGAATAAGCGGCTTCGTGGTGATGTGCCTTAGATATGTTCAATTTTCATTCTCTTAACAGGGGCGTTGACAACCTTGAAAATGAGTTCGTCAACGGGGTCTGTATATCTGCCCTGTTTGATAAGCTGATTTTTCAATTCCACAAGGCTATGTAGCAACAGCTTTCTTTCCTCGCTGTCAAAATACAAGTGGGTTTTCTTTTCCTTCATAATCGCCACCGTCCTTTCTTGGCTTCATTATACCGTTATAAGGAAACTCCGTCAAAACTGTAACTTCGCATTTCTTGGTATTCTGGCGTATCAAGGCTCAATCCTCAGTAGTAAATAAGTAGTAAACAGGGGTTGCAATCCTCAAGAAATGCGGGGAAATGCTTTATTTTGCGGGGATAATCCCCCTTTTGCTTGATTTTTGGTGTAAATTTAAAGTATAAAATATAAATGTAGTTTGTGACTGTTTACCATCTTTTCATTAAAAGCCCCACTTGATTTATTAAGTTCAAGTGGGGGTTTTAATTTTTTAATTTTGGTTGCATATCCGATAGAAAGTTACTGAACCCAAATCTGGGCTGAGTGAAAAATAAAAAGCCTATCGGGATTTCTCCTGATAGGCTGAAGTTTAAGGGTTGCATTGAAAATGTTACAACCATACAACTAGCGTTGATTCTGATAGCCTTGCTGATCGTTTCATGTTAATGTTAAGTCCGTGTATAAAATAGCGATTAGTTTTTTATATAAGCATTTTATGGTATATGCTTTACTTTGTTTTTTTGGTACAATTGTCGTAGTAAGTGTCGTAGTCGCAATTTCAAATAAAAACAAACGCCGCTTACAATTCCTTGTAAACGGCGTAAATACGGGGATTTGAAATGGTCTGAGTGACGGGACTTGAACCCACGGCCTCTACCACCCCAAAGTGGCGAATTATATTTAATATTTTTTAGTAGTGCGGAACAAACGGCTTGTTTACGTTGTTTTGTTAATTTATCATTTAGTCTTTTTTAGTGACTTTTACTTATTTTTTGCCTTAATAGTGCCCTAATAGTGCCCTCGATTTTTATAGGGCACTATTTTTTTATGCCTGTTTTTTATCTTTTGATTTTTGCGTAATTAACATATCCTGAAGAACATTAGCCGCCTGCTCGTCCGCTTCTGAAATGTAATGAAGATATTTATTAGTGGTCGTAATATCTCCGTGTCCTAAACGCTCTTGTACTTGCTTTATATTTACACCGCCGTATAAAAGCAATGTTGCTGACGTATGACGTAAGCTATGCAATTTACGGTGTTTTAAATGATTCCTTTCAAGAAACTTTGAAAATTGTTTTGTCGGAGTTTGAGGATTCATAATTTCTCCGTTATCCTGAGTGAACAGCCAATCGTGCTCGTGCCATTGATTACCGAAAGTTTCAGCCTGTTTATCTTTTTCGGATCTTAGAAGTCTTACAAGGTCAATGCAGTAAGGATTAACAGCAACGGTTCTGACTTCATAATCTTTAGGGGCTTTTATCTGAGTAGGCTTGCCTTTTAGCTTGACTGCCGCCCTTTCAATAGTAACTTTATTGTTCACATAATCAAAATCACTGAATTTAAGGGCGGTAAGTTCTCCACGGCGTGCGCCTGTCATAATGGCTAATTGTATAAATACCTGAAACTGTAAGTCCTCTAGCTCCAGAAGTGACAACATTTCAGCAGCTTCTTGTTTAGTAAAGATTTCTATTTTTGGTGCTACTACCCTAGGGATTGTCAATTTGTCTGCCTTAGCAGGAGACGTTGATATTAAATCTATTTTAACAGCCTGATTAAATATTGATTGCAAGATAGTCAGGTATCGTTTTATAGTGGCTGGAGACAATTTTCCTGCCGCTGGGGTTTTATCCCGGTTCAATTTTATGTCTCCCTCGGCTAATTGCTTTATGAAAGATTGAATATGAATAGGTTTAATATTTTTTAACCGCAAATGACCCAACGCTGGCTTAAATAGTCTGTCAATAGCACTTTCATACATCTCTAATGTAGTGGGCGATAAACTCTCTTTCATAATATCTTTGTATTTATCACAAAAATCCGCAAAAATAATATTGGTGCTATCCCCAAATTGTCCTCGTTTACATTGCTCCTCAAACATAACAGCTTGCTTGTTAAGCTCCTTTTCAATCTGTTTAGCTGTCATATTGGGAGCGGGCTTGTAGGTCATTTCATATGGTTTTAATTTATTTCCTTTAACATCGTATCCACGAGAAACTCTAATCCTATAAGATATAATTTCGCCGTTTTTATTTTTGCGAGTGCTAATACTTGCCATATCTATTCTCCTTTTTTGTGCAACATACACTAAAAAACATAT
Source organism: Porcipelethomonas ammoniilytica (assembly GCF_025567485.1). Lineage (NCBI taxonomy): Bacteria > Bacillati > Bacillota > Clostridia > Eubacteriales > Oscillospiraceae > Porcipelethomonas > Porcipelethomonas ammoniilytica. The sequence continues at coordinate 3,717 of NZ_JAOQKH010000030.1, forward strand.
TTAAAATTGACATTTTGAAACTTCCGTGCCAGGAAATACAACTTCTGTGCCAGACCTATTGAAATTGAAAAAAAGCTGAGTATAATAATAACTGTAATCCGGATTCGACAAAATTTGACGAAAGGATGTGTTATTCTTCTTCATCTTTAGCCAGAAAATTAATATACTTATTAGCCGCTTTTTGACCGAATGGATCTAAACCGTCATACTTATTTATAGTATCTTCACGCAGTTCTTTTAAATACATTTCCTGACGTTGTGCTTCATCATCAGCGGATTGGTTAAGGGTGTTTTCGATATAGAACAATTTTGAAACATTAATATCCAACGTATCAGCTATTCTATTTAAAACATCAATAGGCGGTTGGGATATATTCAATTCATATTTTTGAACAGTTGAAAAACCTTTTCCAATTTTATCAGCTAGTTCTTTTTGCGTAAGTCCTTTTTCTTTTCGATATTTTTTTATATTTTCTCCAATTGACATACTACTTTTTGTTATAGAATCAGTACTTATAAAATTATCAGTCTCTTGCGTTAACTTCTGAACTTCTCGGTGTGAAACTTTTTTCCATATAATTTTACCGCTTCTTGTATCCTCATCTAACTTCTTAGTGTTTTCAATGGCTTCGGTTATTTCTTTGCCATTGAGGACTTCGAGAGGAATACATAACCCATCAGCAATTTTAAAGGCTATATTTAACGCAACGGTTTTTTGCTTTCTGGTAAATATACTTCTGACAGTTGAATCAGATAAATTGCATAATCGTGCGACCTCGGGAATGGTTAAGTCTTTGCTTTTCATAATTTTTTCTAATACTTTATAAAATTCCATCATTATTTCTCCTGTGTGTTTTTTTATATTATATCATAAAAAATCACGCATTGCAAGAAGAAATTTTAGAAAACTATTGACATATCGTGCAAAGCGTGATATACTAATAACATCAGGTCACGCATTGCGTGAGATGGGGGGTGAAACTATGTCATCAAAAATAATGTTTTCTAATTTAAGAGCGGAAATGGCGAGAGAAAATATAACAATACAAGATATCGCCAAGGTTTTAAATCGTTCAAGAGAAACTGTTAGTAGTAAGCTAAGTGGGAAAAGTGTTCTCAATCTCGATGAAGCGTTTAAAATTAATGATACTTTTTTTCCAAAAAGTGATTTACGTACTTTATTTTCAGAACTAATAGTGAAGAATGAAAAGTCCGCATAGCGGCAGAAAGGAAAATTTAAAATGAACGAATTAATCAAAATCAACTATGAGAATGCAGACCGTCCTACAGTATTAGGAAGAGATTTGCATGAGGTTCTTGAAATCAAAACAGCATATAAAGATTGGTTTCCTAGAATGTGTGAATATGGATTTATTGAGGGTGAAGACTTTTGCTCAATTTTGAGCAAAAGTACTGGAGGTCGTCCTAGCACCGACCATCAACTTACAATTGACATGGCGAAAGAAATCTGCATGATTCAGCGAACGGATATTGGCAGAAAAGTCAGAAAATATTTTATTAATGTTGAAAATGAATACAAAGAAATTAAACTGACAAATCTGCGAGAGTCCAGACCAGACAAATCCCATAGTCTGGAGGTCAAAGAAATGAATGCTCGTGTAAGAATGTCAAATCAATACTTAAAATTAGCCGCTGTGGATACAGTTTCGCAACAGTACAAAAACATTTTAGTAGCAAAGTCGGCTGAAATTCTTGCAGGAGAACCATTGTTACCATTGCCAAAATCAGAACAGAAAATGTATTCAGCAACTGAAATCGGAGATATGTTTGGTGTCACGGCTCAAAAGGTTGGAAGAATAGCTAATCTTAACGGCTTAAAAACGGAAGAATACGGTGAATTTTATCGTGATAAGTCTCCTTATTCAAGCAAGGAAGTTGATGCGTTCAGATATAACGACAAGGCAGTTGAAAAATTTAAAAGAATTTTGACATAAAAAATTTCCCCTCGTGAGAGGGGAAGGAGGTCAACTACACATGTACTGTATCTTTTCGCATTTTTTCTGAAACTCTATATTGTTCTGCTTCTGGCAAGTCAATAAACTCTACTGTTTTATCATAATTTTCTTTAACAACTTTTTTTATTTCATCAAGAGTAACATTAAAAAATTCACGTCGTTGATTTACCATGTTTAGCTTTCGATCTTCAAAGGCTTTATGCAAAGCGTTTTCTAGTTTCGGAGCATCATCGCTAAAAATCATAGCATGGACATCAAAATTAAATGGTACAGAAGCATCGCCTAGTTCATACACTCGTTCCATAGGATCAAGTCTACGTGTCATGCCAATTTTATAAACATTTTCACCGAAAGCTCCTATATTAGATATAATATATACATACCCAGCACGTTTATTAGCTTCACGATAATCAACATCTTTAATTGCTTTTTCAGTATCTTCAATTTTTTCTTCCAATTCTAGCTTTTTACTAATCAGTTCTTCTTTTTCAGATTCTGAAGCTCCTGAAAGCTGATGATTAATTTTAGCTAATGCATTTAGATAATGAGTTTGTTCTTTTTCAAGTTTTTTACGAGCCTCTTCAATTTCTTTTTGAAGTTTTGCTTCTTCTCGCATTTTCGCTTTAATTTCTCTTTGCTCTTCTTTTTCTTGCTGCTTCTTTTGGGCATATTCGTATGCAAGTGTAAGCTCTCTGATTCTATTATTCTTATAAACCTCTGTGATTGATACCCCCAATACTTTTCCTAGCTTATTAATTGCGTTAAATGATTTTTCGATTCTCTTTATAAAAGTATCGTAATTATTATATTTTACTTTGCTAATGAGTTCATCGCATTCTGAATTAAATGCTCTTGTAAGCAGTTTTGACATGTCATTAACCATTTTCTTGCCCTTTGAGGCATCTCCGTTAACAGTCCAACTGTTATTATATAAATGAGAAGAAATGTCATTTTTTATAATTGCTTTTCCTTCTTCTCTTATAGACTTTAGTGCATCTTTGTATTCATCAGATGTGGCAAAATCATATGTTGGTTCATATATGCCATATGATTGAAGCAGAACAGTTTCATTTGTTTCAACTATTTGTTCATTAAGTTGATCTAAAGTATTTTGAAGCTCAGCAACTTTATTTTCCCTTAAAGATATAGTTTCTTGTAAATCTCCTGATTTTTCAGTTAAAAGTTTAATACGATCATTTAAATCAGATATTTGCTTATGTTCAGGCATTATAAGTGATTCTAATTCTTTGACCTTTTCTTTTAATTCTTCATTTTCTTTTATAGTCTCTTTACACCTTATAATATCTTTTAACCCCATTATGTCAAACCTCTTTAATGTAAAATATATTGTTAAAATTATACCATACCATATCAAATAAAACAATTCGCACATTATAAGAAGTATTTTACATAATTTTGTTAAAATGTGACAAAAATCAACAAAAACATATTTTTATGATTTTTTTAGAATAAAAGTGTTGTTTTAAATTTCGACACGCTTTTATAACAATTTATGACAAAAATATTGGTAAATACACACAAATTATAAACATATGAATTGTACAAAAAGTAGAAATTTCTGTCACAAGTTCCGCAAAATGCGACAATTCTTGTCTTTATATATAGAGGGGGTAAATTTATCTTCTATATTTGGGTAATTCCAGAAGTTCATCAAGGCGTTCCATTAATTTGGATTGACCTAATTCGTTAAGCTGATTGTATTTAGAAATCAAACTGTTATCCTTTTCATCTAGTTTGTTAATATTTTTATTTTCCCCAAGCAAATCAGACATTTTTATATTTAAAAAATCGCATATTTCTGATACCGTTTCTATATCAGGCGAATTCTTACCTTTAACCCAGTTTGTAACTGCGGCTTGCGAAACGTTTAGCTTTTCTGATAGGGTCTTTTGCGATACATTCATTAAGTCTAAATAATAACTTAAGTTTTTCTTTAAATTATTTCTAATTTCTCCCATGATATACTCCTCCTAATTTGTATTATAACATTAAAAATCTAGTTTGTAAAGATAAAAATAAAGAATTTCTTAATTTTTTCCTAAAAAAGCCTTGACAATTAAGTAAAAGTGAACTATAATATATTTGTACTTAAGAAATTCTTAAGTGAAAAATGAAAGGTGGTGTTAATATGAAAATTACAACCGCAATAGCAAATTACATTGATGAAAAAGGCATCAAGCAAAATTTTCTTGCGAAAAAAACGGACTTATCATGCGATGCTATGTCAAATATGCTTAACGGAAAAAGAAAGCTTGAGGTTGACGAGTACGCAAAAATTTGTGAAGCATTAAATGTTTCTTTTGATTTTTTTTATGATTTAAGTAAAGAAACCAAGTCAGCTTAGAAAGGAAAATTTAAAATGAACGAATTAATCAAAATCAATTATGAGGATAATGCAGACCGTCCTACCGTATTGGGAAGAGAGTTGCATGAGGTTCTTGGTATTAAAACCAAATATGTGGATTGGTTCAACAGAATGTGTGAATACGGATTTACTGAAAATACAGACTTCATATTGGTTGCTCAAAAAAGAGAAACCAATAATCCTAAGAATCCATACACTGTAGTTAATGATCACCAGCTCACAATCGAAATGGCAAAAGAAATTTGCATGATACAGAGGACAGATAAAGGGAAGCAGTGCAGACAATATTTTCTTGAACTTGAAAAAGCATGGAATACTCCTGAAATGGTTATGGGACGTGCTTTAAAAATCGCGCAAAATCAGCTTGACAGTCTTAAAGGTGAAAATTTGAAATTGACTGAAAAAATTAAGGAGGATAAGCCTAAAGTTCTTTTTGCAGATGCAGTTGAAACAGCACATACATCTATTCTAGTCGGTGATCTCGCTAAGCTTATTAAACAAAACGGTGTTGATATAGGTCAAAAACGATTGTTTGAATATCTTAGAGAAAATGGATATTTAATTAAAAATGGCAGTAGTAAAAACATGCCAACACAAAAGTCTATGGATATGAAACTTTTTGAAGTAAAGGAAAGAACTATCAATAATCCAGACGGCACAGTGAGAATTACTAAAACTACTAAAGTTACTGGCAAAGGTCAGACGTATTTTATTAATAAGTTTCTGGGAGAAACCAAGTCAGCGTGAAGGAGAAAACTATGGCTAATAAAATTAAAGAAAAAACTGATGTTCAAGTTGTTTTACTTCGACAGTTAAATGAACTTAGAGAAAAACAACTTAAACTACCAGTTCGAGATGTTAAGCGTTATACAAAACTTTCAAACGCAATTTGCGATACGGCAAAAACTCTTTTGACGTATTTTTAAATAAGCCATTTGCTTTCAGGTTTGTTTTCCTCTAATGCTTTGCTTATCTTTACTGAAAGGTCAATAAACTTTTTTACGTATTCTTCAACTGCCATTGAAGATATGTCGCAAGTTTTTTCTAGGTATGCAAGTGTTAGTTTCTCGACAAGTGCGTTAGAATTAGTCACGGTAATCACCCCCCCTCATAAAATTAATACTTAATTATACCATATTTTAACAGGGAGAACAAGCAGAAGAAACCAAGTCAGCGTAAAGGAGATGATATTATTAAAGCGTTAGAGAAAACGACTATTTGGATAGTGTTAGGTCTATTAGCTGTGATTGCGTTTATAACAAATGATTCAGATACGTTACATTTAATAACTGCAACATTTTTGATTTATTGGCAACTTGATTCAATCAAAGAAGATATTGTAGACGAAATCAATAAAGGAGTTGATAAACATGAAAATTGACGAAGTGCCGGATATGGCGACAATCAAGGAAACGGCTGAAATTTTTAAATTGCCGGAATATTTTGTTAGACAGTTAGTCAAAAGCGGCAAAGTAATTGCAATAAAATCAGGGCGCAAAATATTTGTTAATGTAGGGAAATTTGCCGAGCTATTAAATACCAACATGATTAATGCAGACGAAGACCAAAATGAATTATCATTTGGTATAAAACCTATAAAAGAATAACTAAAAAATCAAGGAGAAAACCAATGAACAATTGAAGGAAGTGAAACCAATGAGGATAAAAAGGGAATATAAAACACTGATACCGCCGTTATCGCCGGAAGAATATCAGTATCTTGAAGAGAACATATTAAAAGACGGTGTAAGGGAACCGTTAGTGGTTTGGGGAGATATCTTGATAGACGGGCATAATCGCTATGAAATTTGCCAAAAACATGGGATTACATATAAAACCGTTAATAAAGATTTTGAATCAGATGAAGAAGCTAAGCGGTGGATCATATTAAATCAGTTCGGAA
>NZ_JAOQKH010000031.1:0-9846 GCF_025567485.1 Porcipelethomonas ammoniilytica
ACTTCTTTCAAAAAAATTTTTTCCATTCCGTACTCGCTCTCTCTCGTTCGACAGCTTTATTATTATATCACCTCTTCCCTCTTTTGTCAACCACTTTTTGCAGGTTTGTAGGCTTGTACATTTTATTTTGCAAATAGTCCAATTAAAATATGCAATTATAACAATAGTATTATTAAATGTTTAACAAGATCGCAAAATACAGCGATCTTGTTAGTAAAATACAATATTATATATCTAAATCCGCTATAACGTTTTTAAGAGTTTTTACAGACGCAATAAGATTTTCCTTTTCGTCATCACTCAAAGGAATATCAAGAACTTTTTCAACACCTGCATTTCCCACAATAGCCGGAACCCCTATACATAAATCATTCAAACCGTAATGACCGTCAATATAGCATGAAACAGGAAGTACAGAATGCTCATCTCGAATTATGGAAAGAACAATACGCATAACTGCCATAGCAATACCATAATAAGTAGCACCTTTCCTGTCAATCACCTTATAAGCACTGTCACGAACATCCTCATAAATTTCTCTGAATGATACATCCTGACAGCTTGCACATAATCCATGAAAGTCCTCCAGATCAATACCGGAAACATTAGCACTGCTCCATACAGCAAGCTCACTGTCTCCATGCTCTCCTATAATAAATGCATGAACACTTCTGCTGTCAACGCAAAGTCTCTGTCCCAAAAGATATTTAAGTCTGGCAGTATCCAGAACTGTACCCGAGCCCAAAACTCTATTAGAAGGAAATCCGGACAATTTAATAGTACAGTAAGTTAAAATATCTACCGGATTAGAAACTACAAGAATGATCGCATCATTATTGTATTTTGTTATATTAGGAATAATATTTTTAAATATTTCAACATTTTTATGAACCATATCAAGTCTTGTTTCATTTGGTCGCTGAGCAGTTCCGGCAGTTATGATTATAAGAAAACAATCGGATATATCACAGTAATCTCCGGCATATACTTTCATAGGATGAGCAAAAGGAAGTCCATGACTTAAATCCATAGCTTCACCTTCGGCTCTGGCTTTATTAGCGTCAATAAGCACCAGTTCAGAAAAAAGACTTTTCTGAGTCAGTGCAAAAGCAATAGTAGCGCCTACCGCACCGCAGCCTATTATTGCACATTTTTGTTTGTCCATAAGTTTCCTCCCTATTTATAATAATTATTAATTTTTCTATTCTATATTATAAACTATTTTTTATTTTTAATTCATCTAAAATTTATAAAAAACACTTGATTAAAGTCGTAAAATGTATTATAATAAATTTATATGCTGTATTAAGGCTGATTATAATCCGCCTTAAACGAAAGGAGTAATTATATGATTTATTCTAATGAAGTAGAAAACATGTGTCCTGTCAGACAGGGCGTTGCTCACGGCGCAGCTCCGATTCCGGAAGAAGCTAAGTGGGTAAAGGCAACTCAGATTACTGATATCTCAGGTTTTACACATGGTGTAGGCTGGTGTGCTCCTCAGCAGGGTACATGTAAACTGACACTAAATGTAAAAGACGGTGTTATTCAGGAAGCTCTTGTTGAAACAATCGGATGTTCCGGTATGACACATTCGGCAGCTATGGCGGCTGAAATTCTTCCCGGAAGAACGATCCTTGAAGCTCTTAATACTGACTTAGTCTGTGATGCTATTAATACTGCTATGAGAGAACTTTTCCTCCAAATTGTTTACGGACGTTCACAGAGTGCATTTTCTGAAGGCGGTCTTGTAATCGGTGCCGGTCTTGAGGATCTGGGTAAAGGATTACGTTCACAGGTTGGTACAATGTATGGTACTTTAGCAAAAGGACCACGTTATCTGGAAATGACAGACGGCTATGTTACAGGTATTGCTCTTAACGAAGATGATGAAATAATCGGCTATCAGTTCGTAAACTTTGGCAAGATGATGGATTTCATCAAAGGCGGAGACGATGCTAATACAGCTTTTGAAAAGGCTAAGGGTCAGTACGGCAGAGTAGCTGACGCAGTTAAGATCGTTGATCCGAGAAAAGAATAAGGAGGATTTGTAAAATGGCTTTATTTGAATCATATGAAAGAAGAGAAAAGCAGATTCTCGAAGTTCTTGGACAGTACGATATCAAGACAATTGAAGAATGTGCTGATGTTTGCAAGGCTAAGGGTCTTGACATATATAAACTTGTTGAAGGTATTCAGCCTATCTGTTTTGAAAATGCAAAGTGGGCTTACACAGTAGGATGTGCAATAGCAATCAAGAAGGGCTGCACAAGAGCCGCTGACGCTGCTGCTGCTATCGGCGAAGGTCTTCAGGCTTTCTGTATTCCTGGTTCTGTTGCAGATCAGCGTAAGGTTGGTTTAGGTCACGGAAACCTCGGTAAAATGCTGCTTGAAGAAGATACAGAATGTTTCGCATTCCTTGCAGGTCACGAATCATTTGCCGCTGCTGAAGGCGCTATCGGTATTGCAGAAAAAGCAAATAAGGTACGTAAGAATCCTCTGAGAGTTATTCTTAACGGTCTTGGTAAGGACGCAGCTCAGATCATTGCAAGAATCAACGGATTTACATATGTTGAAACAGAAATGGACTACCACACAGGCGAAGTCAAGGAAGTTTTCCGTAAGGCTTATTCTGACGGACTTCGTGCAAAGGTTAACTGCTACGGAGCTAACGATGTAACAGAAGGCGTTGCGATCATGTGGAAAGAAGGTGTTGACGTTTCTATCACAGGTAACTCAACTAACCCAACAAGATTCCAGCACCCAGTTGCAGGTACATATAAGAAAGAATGTATCGAGAAGGGCAAAAAGTATTTCTCTGTTGCTTCAGGCGGCGGTACAGGACGTACACTTCACCCTGATAATATGGCAGCAGGTCCTGCTTCATACGGTATGACTGACACTCTCGGAAGAATGCACTCCGACGCTCAGTTCGCAGGCTCATCATCTGTACCGGCTCACGTTGAAATGATGGGACTTATCGGTATGGGAAATAATCCTATGGTTGGCGCTACAGTTGCTTGTGCAGTTGCAGTTGAAGAAGCTATGAAGGGATAATTTAAATACTATATATACATTAAAACCCCCGTAAATCACACATTTACGAGGGTTTGTTTTTTTTGTATACTGAATTTGATTTTCATTAATCGCCTTTTTTAATAAGTCATATAGAAGAAATTGTAACAGGAAGTAATATTTTATTGACAATGTCACTCTTTATAGGAATTTTTTCAGCTATAAAATCAACTATTATATTTTATAATTTACCATTAATTAATGCAACAAATACTGCTAAACCTATTATTGCCAATATCCAATGTGATACCATTCCTGAGCCATGATACAAATGACTAAATGCCGAACTTCCGAAAATCCAGCTAAAAAATAGTATACTAATGCTATAATTGCCATTGTTGTGACTTTTTTCTTTGAAACTTCTTGTGTATCAAGTTCAGTTAGAATCTGTTGCCGTGTCTTACTGCAATTTGAACATGTTTCTTCATTATATTCAAGCATGTTACCACAAATGCATTTTAAAGGACTAATCATTTTAATTTCAGTATTTACTTTATCTAACATTGGAATACTTGCTATTTATTGATTGATATATTTTATTACGTGTTTTTGTATCTTTATATTTATTTGTTGCGACTTTAGTTTCACTCACTCTTAAAGATTCAATGTGTGTTTTTAATGCATCAAGTATAATTTTTCTTGCTGTAAGAATTTCCGGAGACAGTATGGAGCCTACTTATTGTGATGGTGATATACTTCTTGTTGAGGGATTACCATATATTAATATAAGTGATATAGGCGTTTTTGTTGTAAATGGTGACGGGTATGTAAAAGAATATGGCGGTGACCGCGTAAAGGAAGTGAGGAAAATGGAAAAAATAGCAACTTTATTAATTTCTTCTTACCTTGCATGGTTGATAGCAGATATTAAATGCAAAATACACCTTAAACGAATTGACCGTATGAATAATGAATTTATGGACAAATTGAGAAAGGTACATGATGAGTTTTTTTATAATATTAATCAGAAAGGCAAACCTTAATCAATGTTTTCCCTAATGGTGTTAAAGATGCTTTCCCTTTTCTCATGATATATTTAAAAAATAATGACTTGTCATTAGCTTCATTAGATGCTTTGAGGGCTATATTATCTAAGTATTCTTTTGCTAATTGGTATAGGGCTTGATCAGTTACATAGGTTGCATAAGTTATATCAATTAAGCCTAATCTTTCAAGATTACTTAATGATATAGAATTTAATTGTATACTATTTGAAGTTCCAAACAAAAATGTAACATTTGTCAATATTACACTATAACCATCGTCTTCTTTTAAGCGGTATTCACATATAGGTAAGTTAATTACATTTTTTGAGAAAATCGATAATATTTTTGCATCTAATGGTGACATTTGATTTATTATTTGAGCAAGCGAAGGATGCACTAAATTCTTCATATCTACATTCATTGAATTAGTAATTAAGTCAACAAACATTTTGCGAAGTATATCAGATCTAATACAGTATTTTGAATTTTCCAAAGCTGTTCCAACAGTTTGAAAGTCAGGTTCACATAATTTCTCTTCTGGTAGCCGCTTCTTCTTTAGTTTCAAAATATCCTAATATCGGTCTAACTTCTCGACCTTCAAACGGATCATACGTGGCCTTCAACCTTGCCATGTATGGTTTTTTTCGCTTTCGGTCAGTGAGTTTGCATATACTTCCTTGCCCGTTCACACGCCTTGCGCTACGTTTCTTAGTTTTTGTTATTTGTTGTTTTTTCCCGCACCAATTACAAAATGCGGAACCGTCAGCTATTTCTTTTTTGCATTTTACGCATAACATATCATCAATCCTAACTTAAATTATTTAATCAACACTGATTTTTAGGCACGAAACGCATTTTTTTGTAACCGCTTTGTAACAAAGGTTACACAATTAAACCAATAAAGTGCAGTTCGTGCCAAACCTATTGCAATCTAAAAATCACCGAGTATAATAATAACTGTAATCCGGATTCGACAAAATTTGACGAAAGGTCGTGTTGTTATGATTTGCATTTTATCTAATAAAATTCCCCGAGATTAATCGGGGAATATGTCTTAGTTTATGTGAAGACGGTTTTCAAGGGCTTCACGAAGTACCTGAGAAAAATTTAAGCCATGTTCTGCTTCGGCATTTAACCGTGAAGGGATGGTAAGTGTTTTTTTAACAATTTTACCTTTTTTGCTTTTCTCTAAATGGTGGCATATAAACTTCAACGAGCATTATAGTTTGATTGTTTTCAAGTTTAATTTCCATAAAAGGCGTAGGATCTGGAATATTTTCATTATCTTGTTCCATTCCAAAAATATGAAGCATTAAAGCTTCTTTAGCATTTTTAGACGCTTCTTCAATGGTATCGGCACAGGGTAAACAGCCTGGCAGATCAGGGAACTCAATGGAAATTCCATCATTAGAAATATCAAAAACAGCTGGGTAAATATACGTATCTTTCTTATAAAACTCCTTTAGCTTTTGTGACATTGCTTATGGAAGTGAATTGCCTTTGATGTCGTTATTAGTCATTACATAATTTACTCCATACTTTGCTTGTGATTCTGTAAAACCCTCAAAAATAAGCTGATCAATTATTTCTTGGCTAGTTTGTGATGGATAATTATTTTTATAATATTTGGCGGTCTTAACAGCCTGTTCATTCCAGTCGGCTTTACAATTATCAGCTGCATATATCGCTTCTTCGTTGGTATATCCACCACCAATGACAAGAAATTGTATCATTCCTTGATAGGATTTTCCAGATAGTTCAATTGATTTAGACATTTTTATAAAATGACAAGCTAAAGACAGAGCTTCTTTCATTTGAGTTGTAACAATATTTTTATTAAATGTTGCGGATTGTTCCATTGATTCCAAATCTAACAATTCATAATCTTTGATCGATAAAATATCATCTGTTTTTTTAGTTAATTGTCGCTCTTCTCTTAGACGATAAAATTCTGATTTGTAAGGTTCTCCCAAAGCATTCAGTCTACGTTTAATTTTAGCTTCATACTCCAAATCATAAATAGATTTTTTTTGTTCAGATTCTAAAACAATTTCTTTGCGAGCCTGTTCCATAAGTGCACGACTTTCTAAATCATCACACCATAAAGTGTCAAGCTCGTTTTGTGTTTGGTCACGTTCTAATTCAAGTAATTCCTTGTATTCAGGAAATTGCAACACGTCAGAAATAATATCGGGGGATAAAGATGATGTTCTTTTATCCGATGGAATTGCTAAGAGTTTTTTTATGCGTCGTTTAACAGATATTTTTGAATTATAAGAAATAGCACGATTATATTGTTCTAGAGCACTTTGAAAAATATTATGCTTATAGTAACAGTCTCCTAATGCCTTATGGGTCAATGAAAGCTGATATCTTGACATATTCGGATGAAGCGAAGCCGAATTTATTAAAATTAGTGCTTTTTCTTCAACTTCTTGTGAGAAATTTTCGCATAGATGTTCTATTAATTCCATGGCATCTTCGTTCAGTCGATAAGGAGATAATGCTGTATTTAAATATGAATTAACATTTACCTTATTATCCATAACACACACATTCTTTCAATAATTATAATACTTAAATTATACCATATCATATAAAATAAATCAATTTGCATATCACAAGAAGTATTTTATATAATTTTGTTAGAATGTGACAAAAATCAACAAAGCAGAAAATTTGTTCGCAAATGTATTGACATTTTAAAACAAATGTTCTATAATATAAACAAACGTTCTCAGAAAGGAGGTCAAATGAAATGACTGTTAGTGAACGTAACTTGATAATAGATGATATTATATCAATGCTTCAAAAAATGGAGAAAAATAATTCAAAGCAGGAAGAACAAGAAATTAATCTTGCTCCTCGTTTGAATTGCGTTTCCAATAAAGATACTTTACATAATTATGTAGTTCGATAAGTTCATTATCGCTTAGTGAACTAAGCTGAATTCTAAGAGCTTCCCATTTATTATCAATAAAATGGGGGGTTTTTTCTTTTTCCTGAATATATTCAGAATAAAATTCTTCCGGATCACAATTTAAGTATTTACATATACTTAAAAATTTTTCAATTTCTACTTTGTTGTTATCTCTTGAAATAATACTACTTAATGTAGTCTTAGGAATACCAACGGCTTTAGCAAGTTCAGATTGTTTAATATTTTTCTCTTTCATTTTTTTTTCAAGTAATTTTCCAAAACCCATTTAAATCACACTCCTGTATATGAATATACCATATTTTTAAAAGAAAATCAATATTATTGTACGATTATTCGTATTAATCAATAAATATTTGTATAATTTGGCCAAAAACGCGTATATATTTTGTGCATTAGGTAGAAATACGAATTTGCGTATAAACGAAACGAATAAGCGTTCTAAAAATAACGGAGGTGAATAATATGTACGCAAATTTGTTAAGCAGTTTAAATTGTAAGGGAATTTCTGTTAATGCTGCTGCGAAAGTTGTTGGAATGCCAGAATCTACATTAAGAACGAAAATTTATGGACGTAGTTTCGACTTAGAAGAAGCCTTTACGATTAGAGACAACCTTTTTCCAGAATATGATATAAGATATTTATTTGAACGCACAGAAACCAAGTTAGCGTAGGAGGGAGTTGTTTCCAGTGGAAGTATCAAAAGATGAACGAGAAAAAGCCAAAGCCACCGCTTTTAAAATTCTCACTCAATTTCAAAACGATGGCTTGACAACTAAAGAAGTTCATTTAATTACTTTTTAGCTTTGTGAACTCGCTAAAGATTCAATTGAAAAAAATATTTCAAAACATTCTTTTCTCTTGTAGAGACCTAAGAATCCACTTATAAGCATTTTCATAAGCTGAACCAAATTCAAATGGATTGGTATCATCAATAGGGAAAGTTGAATCTTTTGCCTTGTAAGATTCAGCTACATACACAACAGCTAAATCATGGGCACGCTGTTCAATATCAGACATATAATTTCACCACCTTTCTATTATAATTATAGATAAATTGGTGAAATATGTCAATAAATACCAGATAAATAGAGGAGGTGATTAATATGACAGAAACAACAGCGCAGACCGTCATACAAGAGTTTATAGATCAGGATATACAGTTCAATTTTTTACGAAAATGAGGACGATGCGGAACAGTTTGTAAATGACGGTATAGGCGAAAAAATTATAAAAGTACATTTGTCAGACAAATCATATAAAGTGTTAAAGAGAAAAGGAGTTATAGGATGAGTTGCATTTACGATTATGACAGTCCTTGCGAGTGTGATATTGAAGCATGCAGAACCTGTTGTAAAAATCCGAACAAGCCGGAAGTGGATTGCGATTTTATGAGAGATTTGGAAAGGGAGGAGAAGCTATATGGCTGATTTTTCAAGCGGAGTGTCCGGCTATGTAACTGGACGCTATGAAATCAAAGTTAATTTTCCAATCGACCTAAAAGGGCGACCAGATGTTTCTTGCAATCAGTGTCCCTATTATACCATCCTGATTAAAATCCATAGAAGGATAATCCTCAGCTGTTATCTTCTCTCCTGAAATAGACGACTGTGCAAGCTCTTTTGCAATAAATGCCGCGTCGCTTGCTGCAAGCTTTCCATCTCCGTTGGCATCGCCTTTTATTTCAGGAATTGTAGCCGTTGTCGTAACCGGAGTTGTTTCCGCAATCGAGGTTGTAGAAACAGATGAGCTTGTTGCCGTATTTGAAACAGCAGTTGTTTGTGTTGTTACAACTGTTGTTTCAGTTGTTGTTATATCCGTAGTAACAGGAGTGGTAGTTATTACAGGCTCGTCATCAAGGGCTATAAATGTAAACCTGTTTTGAAGTGCATATGTTTCTGCGGCTGTTCCTTTATAGCCTCGAATTACTACATCTTCAATTCGTTTATATGATATATGATCCGAACTTATGCCTCCAATTTCATATCCTATTGCATATGAACCAATTTTTTGTATACTATTTGGAACGGTTATATCTTTTATACTTGATTGTTGAAAAAATGCTTTTTCAACAATTTCTACTGTCGGATAGCCTTCAATTTGAGATGGAATAATTAAACTATTTATATCTGAATCCATTTGATAAAAGGTTATTATTGAATTACAATTTTCAATCTTATATGAAAAAAAACCTATCCCATATAGATGTGTGACTTCTGCACTAATATTTAAGCTTAATAAATGAAAAGTAAGTATTACACTTATTAAAATATTTATTAAATATAACTTTTTTCTTTTTCATAAAATCTCTCCTATCTAATAAGTCAATCTTTTGATTTAAATGTTATAAGTTCAATTTCATGATCATGATACCAACTTCTAAATAATGCAAAACAATTTTCATACATTTCTTTTGATTCCTCTGGCACACATATGGTTATCCAAGGATCATTATAAAGCATTATTTCACTATACTCTATATCATCTTTACGATTAAATGTAATTGTCCCTTTATTATATAGCCAACATGCATTAAATGCACTACTTTCAATTTTCTTTACACTTGTTGGAATTTCTATATCACATATATTTTGACAATAATTAAATGAATATGATCCGATATAGATAACACCTTCTGGAATTGTTACATCTGTAAGATTTGTGCAATGATTAAATGCCCCATTTTCTATTACGGAAATATTAGTAATATTATTTTCATTTACAGGGAATTTTATTTCCTTAAGATTAGTGCATTGATCAAATGTATGCGGTAAAATAATTTTCATATTACTTGGAATTGTTATTTTACTTAAATTAGGACAATTATAAAATGCACCCATTCCAAT
>NZ_JAOQKH010000032.1:0-907 GCF_025567485.1 Porcipelethomonas ammoniilytica
TCATTATGAGAAAAAAGAGGGCGAGGATGGATATATATCCGAACTTGACATTGACGGCGATGGAATTATCGACGCTGATGATTACAATTATATTCTGGAAAATCACAGCGGTTCTTATGTAGGCGATGATGATTTCAAGGAATACATGGATAAGGACAAGGACGGAGTTATCACAGAAGCAGATTACAATTGGTTTGCAGGATACGCAAGTCAGTTTGACGGCTATACCCCCGGAGCAAATTATATTTACAACATCAAGCTGACGGGTGACTGCTATAACGAAACGGGAATGTGGCTGTACAACACAAATCTGGATTTGAACGGTCATGAACTTGTTATAGTCGGAAATATGGCGTTTATGACAAGCAATCTTGACTTGTTAGACGGAGTAACGCTAAACCTTAACGGCGGTCAGCTTGGAATAATCGGCGAGTTTAACTTCGGACAGGCACAGAGCTATGATAAGCTGATCATGACTAACTCTGCCGATGTTTTGATGGTAACTGAAAACTGGTATTATACAACTCTTGCAGACTGTGAGGGGTTATGGACAGACGGATTAATTCTATTTTACGGACAGCACTGGAATGTAAATGAAGCTGCGGGAGAAAAGGCGATTTATTCAAGCGGCAATCATTCCATAGTTTTCTATTATCCATACGGCAAACAGACTATTTTGTGGGACAACCCCGAAACATACATAAATAACGAGGACGGAAGTCTGAATACTCAAAGAAGATTTAACTTTGACAATCCAAACGGACTTATTTTCCCATATGGATACTCATCGGACAGGTACTGGTTCCGCCCATGGTTCAGACCGTATGACGAGCCTGACTATACACTTTACAGAAAAGGCATGGAAATAGGTGACGGAGTTCACATTGCAACAGGTAACTATACAAAA
>NZ_JAOQKH010000032.1:1206-9051 GCF_025567485.1 Porcipelethomonas ammoniilytica
CGAGGGAAATATTCTTACAATTTCCGAAATGAGTAACAATCAGAGAATAGTAACAGATTCCACAGGCAGAACCTATAAAATCAACTATAACGGTAATAAAGAGCATCTTCGTGTAACAAAGATAGAGGATACTTCTGCCGGAAGAACAGTAACATACAGGTACAACGGAGATTTTCAGTTAATATCGGCAACAAGCGTATCAGGCGGTACAGAAAAGTACGAATATGACGGCAACGGCAGACTCTGCAAGATCACAAACTGCTATGACGAGGTAACAGATCAGATTAACTATCTGTCACACGGCGAAGTTAATTATCTCATAAATTCCGCAGGACTGAAGCAGGAATACACATATGATAAGGGACAGAAGCAGACAGGTCTAAAGGAATATGACGGTGATAAGCTTGTTAAGACTTTTAAATATGACTATGATGAAAAATATGCTGTTAAGACAAATACAGTTGAAACTGACGGACAGACATATGAAGTCGATAAGATCACTTACAACATGGTTGACGGAAAGAACAAGTATGACGAGATGTCCGAAAGCGTTGACATCATGGGCAATACTACCAAGTATGAGCGTGATGAAAACGGAAATGTGACAAAGACGATCAATCCAGACGGAACATATACTTTAGCCAATTACAACGATAAAAACAGCCTTATTGCTTCCGTTGACGAAATGGGATATGCGACAATCAAGGCATATGACAAAAACGGAACTAGAATACTAAAGGAAGCGGTAAGTGTGAATCCGCTTTCACAGGCAGATATAAATACTGTAACTTCAAAGAATTTTAATCCGATAACATATCTTGCAACTCATGAAAGCAGCTATGCGATAACAAGTCATGAATACTATGCCGACAGCTATGTAAGCGGAGTAGTGGGACTGATCAAAAAGACAACCGATCCTGTCGGGAACATAACAGAGTATGATTATTACAAATCAGGCAACGGCAAGGGACTGCCGAAGTCTAAGACAATTAAAGACGGAAACACAGTTGTAAACAGTATTGAATACGAATACAACTCACAGCTTCAGGTGTCTAAAGAAAAGACAAGCGTTGATATAGCCAAAGGCGTTTATGCTGTGAAAGAGTATGAGTATGATAAGTTCAACAATGTGACCAAGGTAAAGGATTTTGGTACAGGTTCAACTGCTGCTGTTACAATTTCAGAATATGACAAACTCAGCAGAAAAACAGCGGAATACAGTCCGAATTATTCAGCAGACAAAAGTCATGGAACACTGACAGAATATTATCCAAGCGGCAGTGTAAAAAAGCAGACTGATGCCCTTGGAAATGTGACTTCATTCAAGTATGACGCATACGGAAATGTTACAGAGAAAACCAATCCTGATAAAACAATAAACATAACCGAATATGACGGATTACAGCGTGAAAAAGCAACATATTTCAAATGGAAGGCAGAAGCTGAAAAGCAGGTTCTTACGTCTACGGAATATGAGTTTGTAAAACACGGATTTAATGTATACACAGCTCTTGACAGTTGTTCTTCCAAGTCATGCAGCGGGCTTAAAACGATCAAGAAAACATATATCACTGCAGAAAAACAAGTTTTGACGGAAACACTTGCCGATTTCAGAGGAAATCCTGTTACTGAAAAGACAAACGGCGAAACCAAGAGAACAAGCGCATATTACGCAAACGGACAGCTTGCAAGACAGATCGACGCATTAAGAAATACCACAAAATATGAGTATAAGACGCTTAACAAGCTGACCAAGACATATACTCCGTTTGATACTGAAAACGGTGCTGTAAGATACTCCGTTACAGAAAATGAGTATGACAAGAACGGTAATGTAATTCTGACAAGGCAGACTGTTCAGAAGCAGGATTCAAGCGATAAAAAATACAGCATTACGCAGAATAAGTATAATGCAATGGGACTTCTGGAACAGGTAACACTGAGCGGAACAGATTCAAAGGATAAAAATATTTCAAAGTATTTCTACAACAACGCCGGAGTTCAGATAAAGATGTACACGGGTATGTCCTCTGATAATGACACATCATATCTGACAACAAATTATGAGTATGACAATTGGCTGAGGGCAGTTAGAACCACCGACAGTACAGGCTACAACTCAGGTACGATCACTTACGACCTTAACGGTAACGTTCTCACAAACACAGACGCAAACGGCAACGTTACAACCAATACTTATGACGCTTTAAACCGAGTACTCACTTCAAATACTGTAAATTCTAAAGATTCCAAAAAGAATGTCAGCAAATCATATGAATATGACAATATGGGCAGGATTTCAAGAGCTATAACCAATGATTTAACCACTACATATTCATATGATGATTTAGGCAGAAAGAGCGAGGAAATCGAAAGTAAGGACGGATATTCAACCTTTAAGGGATTTTTCTACGAGGGAGTTTCGCAGTATACAAGACAGCAGATAGTAGGTATTAATAACCTTTTGATGTATTCATACACAAGCTATGAATATGACGGTGAAATGAGGCTTACCAAGGTAAAGGAAACAGGAGAAGAAACAGTTTCATATACCTATGACAGAAACGGAAACAAGAAGTCGGAAACCCTTGCAAACGGAGTAGTATCCACCTATGATTACAATAATGCGAATAGGATAGTAAAACTTGTTAACAAAAAGGGCAATAGTACCATATCAAGCTACGAATATTCATATTATCTTGATGGTTCTGACGCTTGCAAAAAGACTACAGAAAATGGTATAATAGAAACTACGGAATATGAGTATGACGGTTTAAAAAGGCTGACTGAGGAATCCGTTGCTAAGGGAAACAACACAGATACCTATTCATACGAGTATGACGATTACGGCAACCGTTCCAAGATGACGGCGACAGGTTCTGAGAATTATGTAACTGAATACAATTACAATAACGCTCAAGGAAAATACACTGCGTTGCTTCAGAAGGAAGTAAAGACTGTTGAGGGTGAAGCAAATCCGATTGATTTGAATAGTAATGTTAAACAAATAGTTTATACATATGACGCAAACGGCAATCAGATCAAAAAGACTGCTGAGGGCAAGACTGAAACCAATACATACGATGGTTTAAATCAGCTTATCGGTTTTACCGACGGTGAAACGACTGCAAGCTACAAGTACAACGCAAGCGGTCTGAGATATGAGAAAACCGTTAATGGAGAAACGATAAATCATGTTTGGGACGGAAATAAGCAGATAGTAGCAGATGTAATTGACAACCAGTTCTATGAGGCTGACTGCTATATCAGAGGAACAAATCTTGTAGCAAAGTATAACTACTGGAACGGTAAGAAAACTGAGTATACTTACTATACACAAAACGCTCATGGCGATGTAGTAAACCTTACTGATAAAGAAGGTAAGGTAACTAAGAGTTACAGATATGACGCATTTGGTGTTGAAAAAAACATTGATGAAAATGATACAAATGCATTCCGTTACTGTGGTGAGTATTACGACAAGGAAACAGCTACTGTTTATCTGAGGGCAAGATACTATAACCCAAATACCGGTAGGTTTATTAGCCGTGATTCATACGTAGGAAGAAGAACTGATCCGCTTAGCTTGAATCTTTATACTTATTGTGCAAATAATCCTGTATATTTTTTTGATCCAAGTGGATATAGTTATGGAACACTGCCAGATGGAACAAAAATGTCAATTAATAGTGCTTGGGATGCAAAAGTATTTAATGAATTAAGAGATAAACAACTTTCAACTGAAGTTAATGCGAAAAAAAATACATATGCTGATCCTAATGATGCGTTTGGATTAAATAAACAACAACAGGAGGCTAATGCTGAATATATATATAATTATTTGAGCAATGAAGGATGGAGTATAAATGCTATTTGTGGTTTGCTTGGAAATATACAGCAGGAAAGTCAAATGAATCCTGGAGCTTGGCAAATTGGTTTTGAAAATAATAAAAGTAGTTCTAATTGTGGGTATGGATTAATACAGTTTACTCCTGCAGAAGATTTTCTTCCTAAAATAGGGCTTTCTATAGATAATATTGATGAATATGCAGAAAGAAAACCAGGTGAGTTAATTGATTTACAACTAAAATATTTAATATCTTCTTGCCAACCTGATCAATATGTTTGGCTTTCTGAAATGGGGGTAAACATTTATGGGTCACCTTATGAAATGGCCTTTGATGAATTTATAACATCATCAAATAATCCTGGTGAATTAGCATTAGTTTTTCATGGGCATTATGAACGTTCTGCTGATGATGAATTTACTCAGAATAATAGGGTTGAATATGCAAATTATTGGTATAATTATTTTAATAACTAATGTTTATCATTGAATGAAAGGATAAAAATTGAAAAAATTAGTATTAGTTATAGTTGTTGTTTATTTGATATTTTTAAGTGCTTGTGCAACAAATAATATGTTATCAGAAACAATATATGAAATCCATGATGAAAATTCAATATCATTATATGACTATAGTTTATCAGATAATAATTTTGAAGATTTTTCTACTGAGAAATATGATTATTCATATTATTTAAAAAAAACATGGGTAATTAGGGGAATAAATGATTTTATGCCATCAATTTATATAACTAATATAGACAATGGAATAGTTGAAGGTAAATGGTCGTTACATCCTATTTTACCTGATTGCTATGTAAATTCTTTTGAATCATTGGAATATGGTACAATAAAAGGAATTATTAGCAATGGAGAAGCACAGTGTAAATTTGATGATGTATCAGGAAGTGGAATAATTAAATTAATTTTTAAAGAGAATAGTATTATTGAAGCGAATATTGAATTTACAAATAAAGAGTATATCGATAAAGAATACCCTAATGGTAATTATATATTTTATCCATATTCAATTTCAGATTTGAGTGTGTTAACAGATAAAAAAATATATCCAATTGAATTGGAATACTGGGGTAAAGTTAATATCATTACTGGATATATTACAGCTCATCATCCATATGCTGTAGCTTATCTAACTGATGCAGATGATAATATTCTCTATAGGTTTAAGGGACTTACAAATGGTGTTAAAGTTACTGAAGTTGTAATAGAAGATATGAATGATGATGGATTATCAGATATAAAAATTATATTAGGTATGTCAGGAGTGAAAACTAGAGTGGAGTATATATTCATACAGATGGAAAATGGACTGTTTTATAATAGTAAATTAAATTCAAACTTCAATAATCAGTAAAGATAATTAGTATAAGTTATAAAAAAATATAAGAGCAAAACAAGCTTTTATTGAGCGAGTTTTGCTCTTTTTTACATACATTATTCTACTTTAAAATAGTAAGAAAAAACCAATAAATAAAGGTTAAAATATATAAAAAACTAAAAAGAAACACAAATCTACAAAAAGCAAGTAAAAAAAGCAATATAATAAAAGGAGTAACAAGCTTTTAAAGCATTGTTAACTCCTTATTTTTTTAAAATAACTCTGTTCCGCTTTAAAGGCGGGATGGAGCTTTTTTTATGCCTGTTTTTAAGTGGCAATGCTATATTGCCGAATATCCGTAGCCTTAGGTCTGATTAAAAAATATCAGATCGGAGGTGAAAGGATGAATAAATACATAATCAGTGTTAGAAATACAGCTAACGGGAAATACGAAAATGTTGAAGTATCTGAAGAAGTATACACATCATATATGAGAACAGGCTGGAACATCAAGGATAACGATGAATCGTTCTTTAAGCATCAGATACAGTTTTCAGCGCTTCTTGGAAACATTGATGACGCTGTAGAAAATTTTAAAGAACTAATGAATACGAAAGCTGATACTGAAGAAATTGTTGAATTAAATACTGATTTGCAAATGCTTTGTAAAGCGATGAAAAAACTCAGCAAGGATGAATTGCAGCTGATATCGCTGATATATTTTGAAAACAAAACAGAGCGTGAGTGTGCGGAGATATATGCCATTAGTCAGAAAAATATCAACAAAAAGAAAAAGAAGATTTTGTGCAAACTTAACAAACTTATAAAAAACCAAAAATTTTAGGGGTATCAAAACCCCTGCAAATACCCCTATACAAGTGTAAGGGAGAATAAGTCTCTTTCAAAAGGTAACTTGAAAATTGAATAACAGCATCGGGAATACGTTAATCTTGCGGGCGGTCTAAAAATCGTCAGCCAAAGAAGCCATACGCTTGCGGTAAATATGAAGCTTCAAAATCCGGAACAGCTTTTCGGAACGGCGATGAAACGCAGGAGGATAATGATACTTCCGTCCAGTCACAGACACAAGCAATGAGGGCGGCTCTATGAGAACCATAGAGGGATGAGAGTTCCATGAGATTGATAAGCTGTCGATCGTTTCCGATGTTCCGCCGTGACGGGTATTGAGAATAAATATCACGAGTCTGAGAAAATCAGACTTAAGTTAAGGCAAAACGATAAATGTTATACCGCACCGTGAACTTGTTTCTTTAAATGAAAACCAAAATAAGTATCGGTGCGGATATAACTCAAGCGCAGGAAACTCCTGTGTTTGAGTTATATAAAAATAGGAGTGTGATAATTTGAAAGACAAAAACGATTGGGATAAAATCAGATTTGAATTTTTAAGACTTAATGAACAACATTTAGTAAATACAAAAAAGTGTAAAAAATGTGTCTGGGCGAATATTGAATCAGGAAAGATATTTTGTTCAAGGTATAAATGTACGGAGGGAAAAAACTATGTGTAAATATGGACAAGCTGAGTATGCATATAATCTGCTTAAGCAGATTTCAGAAAAAATGTTTGAAAGTGGAATTCTGACAGAGGAACAATTTAAAAGATTGGATGAGATGAATAAGCAGGATTGCTTTAGTCAGTTTTGCACAGTTTTAGAGGTATAAATTTAGTACATAATCAACTGGATATATCAGGGAGATGTGTGGTAATGTGTTGTATGAAAAAAACAAAATAGGAGTAAAAAATGATTCCAAATGTAAAGGTGATAAATCCGACAATAACAGAAGATAAAGAAAGTAAAATCCGAGTAGCTGCATATTGCAGAGTAAGTACAAATTCAGAGGATCAGCAAAATTCATTAATGACACAAATGAGGTATTATGAAAATTTTTTAGCTGACAGTGAAACTGAAAGATTAGTTTCCGTGTATGCCGACGAAGGAATAACTGGAACTCGAATGGACAAGCGTGAAGAATTTCAAAGAATGTTGAAAGATTGTCGGAGAGGTAAAATAGATCGTATTATTGTAAAATCAATAAGTCGATTTGCAAGAAACACGAAAGATTGTCTGAGCGTTTTAAGAGAACTTAAAGAGTTAGGCATTTCTGTTATGTTTGAAAAGGAAAATATAGATACTGCAAATATAACAGATGAGATAATGGTAACTGTAATGGGCGGCTTGGCACAGGAGGAATCCGCATCGATTTCAAATAATGTCCGATGGGGCATAAGGAGTAAAATGAAAAACGGAACAGTTAAGTTCCATTCAGCACCTTTCGGATATAATTTGTATGACGGGGATTTGATAATAAACCCAAGAGAAGCAGAAATAGTAAAAAGCATATTTAAAATGTTTTTAAGCGGAATGGGTTATGATTCGATATGCAGAGAACTGAATGAGAGCAAAGTCATAAAGAATGACAAATGGACCATAGTCAATAATCTGGACACAAAAAGGCGAAAAGAATTAAGAAAAAGTAAAGATTTTTCAAAATGAATGGGCGACAAATAATTAATAGCCGAGTGAATGCGATTACGATTATAAAACCCATTAATATAATCAAAGAGTCTGATATTAGCCTCATAGAAAGAAGAATAGTGTTTGAGGTAGACTTCTTCCTTTTTCAAAACAGAATG
>NZ_JAOQKH010000033.1:0-8467 GCF_025567485.1 Porcipelethomonas ammoniilytica
GCAGCCAAACAAATAGATTTTTCCTAACCAGTAGCTTGCCCACGGATTCGTATCCGAACACTGTTCAAAATACGAAACGGAACGCTGCACATCGCGCTTTTCCTCTGTCAGATACAGCTTGCCAAGCGCATAAAAAGTATACTCGTTCTCATCCGCTGCAAGCAGATATTTTTCTGCTTTATCAAGATCCTGCGCAGTTATTTTACCATCCAGATAGATTTTTCCAATCCTGTAACAAGACAGCTTATCGCTGCTGTCTGCACATTCCGTCAGTATGGAAATACCCTTGTCAATATCCTGTTCCAGAAACTCGCCGCTGATATATTCCAATGCAATAATCAGTTTCGCATGAACATTTCCGTGCTCTGCAGATTGCTGAAAATATGTAATTGCTTTCGGAATATCTACGTCTGTTCCAAAACCATTCCGATACATTTGCCCAATTCTAAATTGCAGGAACGGCTTCAATTTTTTTGCAATTGGCTCGATTTTTAAAAATCCCTGCAATGCTTTCCGATAGAATTCAAACGACTTCTCCGCATCCTTTTTGCCCAGCTTTTCAGCCGCATACAGCTTTCCCAATTCAAACATAGCAAGAGCATTTCTGACTCAGCCTCCGACAGCAAAAGCAGTTCCGCTTGCAGATAATCCTGCAATTCCGAGCGCTTATCGTGAATCATTTCGTAAGCCGTTTTATAATTGTCATTCCACTTCAAATTTGAATCAGCAGGTTCTTTCGGTTTAAAAAAATCCGTATCAATTTGCGGTGGAATCTCAATTTCCGTTTCTGTAAACGACTCCGGCAGTTCCGGTTCTGCAACCTCAATTGCTTCAACAAGGAACTGAATATTTAAAACCTGCTGAACAATCATATTCCGCACCGGCTGAAAGACCTTGTTTTCCCACAGAGGAGGAAACTCCTTTTCTTTCTGAGTATAGGTTTTGTATTTCTGACGCTCAAGCTCGCACCACTTCTCATACAGTTCAGGTACATTTTCCTCCTGCGACAGAATTTTGAATACCTCATCAACCGTTGTCTTGACCTCCGGTTTAAGATATCCATAAACCTTTTTACCGTTTGTACTGTCAAGTTGTTTTTTCAAAGTGAAAATAAGACTTTCAAGTTTGGCATTGTGAAAATTGTTTTCCCTGATTTTTTTCAGCAGTTCTTCCACATACTTTTTTGACTCCATTTTCAGCTCGTCACGCCGAATAGTCTGCTCCATATAAATGCTTTGCAGATCGTCATGAAAAATATCGTTCGCAAACACGGAACGTATCTTATCGATTCCTTGTTTCGTCAAAAATCCCTGCTTTGGACTTTTAGAATACACCAGCAGATGAATATGCGGATGGTGCGTGGTGTCGTGAAAAGCGGCATACCATTTCAAATTGCACAGCGGAATTTTCGTCTGCTCCGCAATGTCAGCAATGTGCCGCATGACCAGTTCACGCCATCGCTCGGAGTTATCATAGCCAAGACGAATCGCATCCTCACGGCGCAGAGAGACAACGTGCGACCACACGTTTCCGGGATGATTTGCAATTTCATTTGCAGCTCTGTCAAGCACAATCGGTTCATCACTTTCATTAAAAAGTCCATGCGCACCGCGCTTCTCAACGCCCGGTCGCATTGCCATGTAACCGACAAAATTCTGACGGTTGCCGATAACATCTGCATTGCGCTCAATGATCGTACTGATAAGCTCAGATGCGTTTTCTACAGTAGGGTTGGCTTTGAAATCTTCGTATTCTAAATATCTTTTTGCCTCGGGAAAATCTGAAAGCAGGTCACTAAGCAGTTCTTGCTGATTTTGAGTAGCGTTATTATTTCTATCAATGGTATTTTGTTCACGCATCTCAACCGTTTCACGTATTGCAATGTATTTTGTATAGTTTCTGCGCTTGTTTTTACTTTTCTGATTTCCGCTTTTCAGATAGCGGCTTGTGACGATAATTTGCGATAAAGCCATGACATATCACCCCCGTTTTAATTTGATTTAATCTGACCGCTGATACCTCACAGCCTTTTCAAAATTAATGATACCATTGATCCGCTTAACTTCATCCGTACACATAGCGCGAAGCTTGATCATTGTATCGTCGTCAATGTCATGCACTGCCGCAAGCATATGTGTAATCGCACCGAGTTCAACAGCAACTTTAAACAAGGCACGGGACAGCCTCTGTTCCGTGCCTTTTACAATTCCCTCCGTAAGCGTTGCAAGCTGCGGAGCAATAAACTCCGTCGCTGTATGCTCTTTATTAAGAAGATATCCGCAGTAAAATCGTACTGCTTTTTCAATAAATTCAGAACGTGACTTGCAGTTATCATGCTCAAAAAGCGTGTCAATAATCCCCATAGTTTCGGGATATATCTTAAGACCGAATCTCTGCTTTTTATCCTCAGAGGCGACTGGGGAAACCTCCGTATTTTCTGCTTTTTCTTTTGTATTTTGTGTAGTATCCGACCGCAATTTTCAAAACCTCCATTCTATGCGACTGCCCGTTAAGGCTTTCAAACCTCTGCAAATTCGGCGAGCTTTGCTCGTCGATGTAATCGGTTGGTCGCCAAGAGGCGACCAAACTTTAACCAGCAATAAAATAAATGACCCTCAAACCCACCCGAAATCACCTGATTTCCGCTATTCCCAAACTCTGCGACAAATGCCCCAGATTCGCTACGACCGTTCTCATAGGGTAG
The DNA here is from genome assembly GCF_025567485.1 of Porcipelethomonas ammoniilytica. Classification (NCBI taxonomy): domain Bacteria; kingdom Bacillati; phylum Bacillota; class Clostridia; order Eubacteriales; family Oscillospiraceae; genus Porcipelethomonas; species Porcipelethomonas ammoniilytica. The sequence goes on from NZ_JAOQKH010000033.1 coordinate 2,705, forward strand.
TTATCCGACCTCACCGTCGAAAACGCCAAGCCGACATGGTGCGAACCGGGGCGTATTACTGCTCCGACTGCATTTCCGATTCCGCAGGAGCTGTATTTTTTGTCCTGCGGGACGGCTTCTTCGCCGCCGTCAACTCGATAAATTCACGCACATTGGAGGGTACATATTTCTGATAAAGCTGCTCTGCAAACTTTTCAAGTTCATCTGACAGCTTCATATTTTTCTGTCCCAGATACATTTCCAGTGCGGACAATTTTTCAGAATCAATGCTTACTGTGACTGATTTTTTCATTCAATTTTTCTCCCATCATAAAATATAAAAATTTCTTTAATTTTCCTCGCAGGATTTATACTGCTCTTTCATTGATTTGATGTGTGCGACATGGGTCCAGCGTCACGCTGGTCTATATATGATATATACGGAATCTGAAGCCGGTGCGTCCATTCACGCCCTGCAAGCTTGGTTCTGGTAACACCTCTGAGGGTATTCATGGCTTCGATTACCTCGCCGTTTCCGATGTAAATTCCTATGTGACCGTCCACCCAGACTGCAAGTCCGGGGATTTCGGGAATGGTATCGATCGTACCCTTAACCGTCGCATTTGCGAACATCGCATTCGCTCCAACATCTGCCATACCGTTAGAGCCGACAACAATTTCACCGCTTGCGCTGTCATACCAGCCGTAACCTTTGATCAATCCAACACAGTCGGAGCACCTCTTTCCAAGCCAGTTCTGACGGATGAATTCCATGTAATCTGTAACTTCGCCGCCGAACACAGAGGCTCTGTCCTGCAAAAGCGATTCCGTCAGCACGTTTCCATACGTGCCGTAAACATAGCCCCAGCCATTCTCGTGCGCCTGAATAGCCCACTGCACCAGTCCCAGATTATTTTTCTTCTTTTCGTCATATTCTTCAAAGTGAATCTCATTGCTGAAGCTATTTTCCTCGCCGTATTCGATCCACGGAATTTCAAACCAAGCAGTCCAGCTTCCGGTAGAAACAGGTTCTTTCATAACGCCGTCCGCAGCAGATTTTGCATACACAACATTGCCGTCGCCAACGTAAATCCCGATGGTATCGCCGCTGATCACCGCCGTTCCAACCGTTTCAGGCAGAGAATCAATATCACCCTTGACAGTCGCAGATTGATACAGTTCCTGCACAGTTTCGCTGTAACCCTCCGCTGAAATTGTCCGGTTTTCCGAGTCGTACCACAGATATGACCGCAGCAGATTGTAATTGTCCACCGTCCTGCGGCTCTGCCATTTGTCACAGTCTGTTGTGATTTCATCTGGGTATTTTTCTTTCAGCGCCTTGTATTTTTCCGCTGACAACACATTACCGTCTGTATGGGGAACATATCCCCACTGGGTTTCATAGGCGTTTTCCGCCCAGCGTGCAAGGTCGATATTGTTCATGATCTCTAAATTCAAGAAGCGGTTTTCATCAATGCTGACATTGGTAATCACAGCGTAGGAGCGCATGAACTCCTCGTAACTGATGCTCAATCCATATTTCCGATTCAGCAAATCGATCAGCTTTTCATTGTCGCTTTCCTTGAAACAGCCACAGAAATCCGCAAAAAAGTTCTCACCTTTTTGAACATTTTCAAAGTAGGTGAGATAGATCATCTGCGCTTTGACAATTTGATTTTTCAGGTTCAGCTTTGTCAATTCAGTCTCAATTGCTGTTCCGTCCGATTCCATCTGAGAAAGCTGCGTCTGCTGCTGGGCAGATAGATTCTGCACGTAGGCGGAATAGTCGATGCTCTGCGTTTCCGCAGACGACAACTGATTGCCCATTGCCAGCAAGAGCATTACCGGAAGCAATGCAATTGCTATTACAATTGCAATAATCAATCCGGCTGCTTTCCATGTCCGTTTGTCCGCAGCAAGGTAAACAGAGACCTTTTTGGCAATAGCGGCTACTGTGACACTCATATCAGATACCTCCTGATGATAAAAAAGCAGAGCCAACTGCTTCTCGCAATTGACTCCGAATTCTGTATTTTTTTCTTCTGCAAATTTTTTCCTCCCATAAAAAAGAGCCGCTTATTACTGCAGCTCTCTGTTGAATTACATTGTCATATCGAAAGATGGTTCTTCCGTTTCTTCTTCTGTTTCCTCACACATGTAATTCTGATTCATTGCCAAAATCAGCTTTTCATGTATTTCGTCGTAAAACGACTTTGCTGTATCGTATTTTTTTTGAGAAAACGTGATATACGGATCGTATCGGCTTTTTGATTCCCAGAGTGTCAACGAATCTGCAATGAGATCCAGATTATCGGAAAATGTTTCTCCAAGACTCTTACAATGTTCTGCCAGCTTATCAATATCATGCGTAAATGCCGGCGTTTCTCCATTGTATAAAATAATTGCCTTTAGAGACTTTTCAACTGCTTGCTGTAAATGATACAGTGCAGTCCGAATTGCAAATTCATCCGGGAAATAGGATTCCATAGCCTTACACGCCCGATAGTCTTGCTCTGAAAGTTTAATCATATCAGCAAACCCGGTTGTCATATACATCCACTCCTTTGGTATTGATCTCGTTTAACAGCAATTCACTCTGGATGCTGTTGTAGTGAATGATGTCCGTTTCCACATCTACTGCCCTTTTGATTGGTCGAATGATCCGCAGAAATTCATCTTCATCCGTAATGCCGGGTGCGTCAACTGCGATATCCAGATCGCTGCGCATACCACAGTTCAGCGTTACTGCGCTGCCAAATATGATAATTCTTTGAATGCAGTCAATGCTTTTTATGACATCAATGACCTTCTGCACCTCTTTCTGCATGGATGGAAAAATATATTTCAGTGTATCTGCACCTTCACAGCGCCTTGGAAAAATTCTCATCGTACGCACCTCCTTTTTTTATTGTACCACACTTTTTGTATGCAATCAAGTGTTTTTGCGAATCCGGATTATCTTCCGCCCGCCTTTCCAAACAATTTTTCCTTGTAAACCGGCGCATGCACCTGTAACAGATACCGTTCGTTACCGCAGCGATACAAACAGGAACCGCGCTCCGGATACTTGATCAGCGAGAACTCCGACATCTCCAATTGCAGTGTATCGGTGTACGCCTTTGGCTCGATGTTTCCGGCGTTGAACAGGAACTGGTGGGTGGGAATCGCAAACAGAGGTTTGGTAAATTCCCGTACCTCCGGAATCAGGAAGTCGTCCACATTCTGACTGGCGATCACCATCGCCGACTCCTTTTTGCGGACGCGCTTCATAGCATTGCGGATGTATTCGATTGCCGTCAGATTGCTCAAAAAGAGATAGGCTTCGTCAATGACGGAAACGGTATTTCCAACGCCCAGAAGCTGATTGCTCATGTAGGACAAAATATTGAACAGCAGCGTATCTTTTAGCCGCTTGTTGGTATCCATCAGACCTTTCACGCCGAAGCAAAGAAACTCTCCGTCCTTGATATTCGTATGTCCGTTGAAATATTTCGACTCCGCGCCCCTGCACATGGAGTGCAGTCCCAAGCAGATATTCTGCAAGGTTTCCTCTGTGTACAAATGCTTTTTTTCGTGGTCGAAGATCATAAATTCCTTTTCAATCAGGTCGTACAAATCCTGCATCACCGGATAATCCGTCGGTTTCAGCTTGTCAAAATCCGTCAGATCATCGATGTCAAATCGGGCGTAGAGCTTCATCAGCATGATCTCAATGGTGTCGATTTCGCTGTCGGAAAAGTCCTTGTAGGCGCGGAAAAAATCCTTTAAATAGGAGATATGCTGCGACAGCCTTGTAACTTTCCGAAACGGCTCCGGTGAGGTATCATCCTTTTCTGCTTCGCCAAAACTTTTCGGTTCCAGTGGATTGATCATATATTCACCGGACATGAAATCCAGATAAGTGCCGCCAAGATTGTTCGTCAGATCAGCATATTCCTGTTCTGCGTCCAGAACAATCACGCTCTTTCCGGATTCACGCAGATTCGTCAGCAGAAGCTTCATAAGATAGCTCTTGCCCTGACCGCTGTTGCCGAGAATTAAAACATTAGCGTTGGTTTTGTCATCGCTGCGCTTATCAAAGTCCACCAGAATGTTCGTGCCAAACTTGTCCCGACCGATGTAAAAGCCTTTTTCATCGGTCTTGCCGGAATAATTCAGCGGATAGAGATTCGCCACAGAACTCGCAGGAAGCACTCGTTCATACAGACTTCCAAACGCATTGTACCCGAATGGCAGCGCCGAAATCATGCCCTCTTTCTGCCGCAGAATCAGCCTGTCCACCGTGATTTTGGAGCGCGTTAACTCCATGAGTATATCCGATTGTAACTCCTTTAATTTGTCCTCGTCGGAGGCTTTCAATTCAATAAACACAGCCGTGTGCAGCAGCGGTTCTTTGTTTCGTCTCAGGTCTGCGATCAGCTGCACCACGTCCTGCAAATTGCTCTCCGCAGTCAGAGATTCCGTCACATCGTTTGTTGTGGACATCAGCTTGTTCCGGCGTGTGGCATGCTGGATGATCTGCCGCTGCTCAGCGCTGTCCACAAAGCGGTTGTAAATGCGGAGCGTCACAGAATTCCTGTCCGCAAGATGGGCAAGGATTGCCTGTTCCTCCGTAGTAGGCGGCCATTCCCGAACTGCCCATACGCATTTGTAACTGTTACCGCAGATAAAATGATCCGTAAAAAACCGCACTGTGCTTGGAACAATACGGTCAAAAAATTCCTGAACCCGGATTTCTTCCGCCTGTTGGGGCGTAAGGATTTTTTGTTTTCTCTTAAACATTTTCAATAACCTCCAAGTAATTTTCTCCCTCAATATCGGGCATTTCCTCTCCATTCATGGACGCTTCAAAGTAAATTGCCAGCATCCGCTTGACGTCGGATTTTTCCATGCGCCGCACGTCAAATCCATGCTCCGAAATCACTTTGGAAACACGGTTGATTTGCTGAAAAATCTGTTCGTCTTTTTTGTCCTTGAAACGAATGCAGAACAGAAACTGCCTTGCCGTAGACATCTCCACCTGAATATCGTCCAGAAATGCCATGTCCTGTTCCAGCAGTTTCCGAATATGCGGATTTTCCTCCTGTTTCAGGCGATTCTTGATATGAACCTTGTTGCCATCGAAGCATTCACAGCTGTCCAGACAAATGATTTCCAGTTCCGGAATCATACTTAACAGCATCATCAGATGGTGGATTTTCACATCGATATTTTCTGCCGACAGCACGGAAATGTTGGTTGGCAGCACGCTGAAAAAAGCAAGTCCTGCCTTGTCAGTCAGCAAGCCGTATTTGCCGAATGTCCGCAGTCCGAACAGGTTCTGCGTAGATTTTTTATTCTTCATAATACTCCTCACTTCCAGTAAAATATTTGCTGTGCCGTTATAAAAAACCGGAACGCACAGACCATATAATCGACCACCGTCGTCTCCTCAAACCGAATGCTCAGAAACGCAAACACCGCCGTGATGGCAAAGGGCAGAAAAGTCCATAGCTGCGTTAAAATCACCACTGACAAAATCAGTCCGAGACAGATGATCAGAAAGTCACGGATGCTCCAGAGCCACAGTCTGGAGGTCGCTTTTAAATTTTGCGGATAAATATATGTTTTCATAAAACGCTCCTTTACGCCAGCTTTTTCGCCACGAACTGTCCTGCACGAACAGCCGTATTTACTGTGCTTGTCACACTCATCATGGTGCTATACTAAAAAAGTGGACAGCAAAAAGCGAAAGATGGTATAATAATAAAAAAAGGAGAGAAACACATGGAAAACACCAAGTAT
>NZ_JAOQKH010000034.1:0-6888 GCF_025567485.1 Porcipelethomonas ammoniilytica
ACAAGGTAACGTCCCTGACCTTTATTGTCAAGAATATCAATACATTCAATCTGATAATCTCTTAATTGTATCACAACTTTTTATCACTCCTTTGTATGGGACATGCGGTACATCGAGGGACGGTTGTCCCACTTTGTAAACCTCATATTTATGTGGTTTATAACGTGTTGTGGGACTGTGGGACAAAATCGCGCATTGTTTCGTCAGAAAAATTTTTTATTATTGAAACGGGGAAATTATAATATATTTTGATATATATCTTATATATAGGGGGAAAATGTCCCACAGTCCCACAAGCTTTGTAAATTACGTAAATACGTGCTTTAAGCTTAATATACATGTCCCTCATTTTGCCTTTTTTAGTCCCTCACATGTCCCTTATTACAGTAAATCTTCATAATCTTCAATATTTATTTCGTCTTCACCCACCGGAAGTTTCATTACAACGCATTCCACATTAACGCCGTTAATACGTTTACCACGTGTCATGTTGCGCCCTCTTGTCAAAATCAATCCGTTAGTTTTAAGCCACGAAAGCAACGCCCTGTCGTCAAATCCTGCGTCCTTGACGGCCTTGCGGAAAACCGCTCCGTTTATGTACGCCCAGTTGTCAAGAATAACACCGTATACGTCTGAATTTTCATTGTCAGCTCGGAATTTGTTGGAATTCATCGCAACCCAGTCGCACATATAGCTATAACCTCGTTCTCCGGCTGAAACAGACGCTTTGCTTTTCAAAAATTCTGATATCTGACTGACCGTCAGATGTTTTTCGGTTTTAAAAACAAACCTGTCTGCAAGCTCGTCCGCTGTAAGCAGCATTGCCGCCGCCATTGCCTGTTTTTCAGTCGTACTTCCGGAGGATAGCTCCTTGTAATATTTGCTGTACAACTCCTTGGCTTCGGCTATAACATCATCGTTGAGACTTTCAATAAAAATTCTTCCTGCATGACCGTAATTCATTTTAATGCTTTGAGTAACTTCCATGCCGTTTTTTATTACGGCGTCCTTTGCTTTACACTCAATGTCAATTACACGGTTTACCGCTCCTGCGCCCGAATTATCGGACGTTAACGGCGATTCTCCTGTAGTCAGTATGCATAGATCCCATACGGGGGTCTTATCTATTCCTCCCGATTTTGTACCTCTTGTACGTCCTACTCCCTGAGACAGCTGATATACGTCAAATTTACTTCTGCCGTGACTGTCCTTGGACAATTGCAGCTCGTCTATACACATCGGTATATTGTTTAAAAATGCCGCTGTTTTTTCGTGCCCTACTTGTGTTGCGTTAAACGTCTGGACGTACTGTCCGATTGCAGGATTTCCCCACACCGACGCCGCAAGCATAAGCGCAACAGTTTTACCTGTTCCGGATTCTACTCCCCACAAATGAACAAAAAAGCACAGTCCTCCGATTTTTTTTATCAGTGCGCTTGCAAAGCTTGCCGCAAGCATTATCTGCGCTGTTATATTAGCGTGTCGACATTTGATTGCGGTTTCTCTCCATTTTGCAAAATCTCCGTGTTCCTTGATCGCATTATAAATAGTACTGTAATTTGCGTCTCCGTCAAAAACAAGTCCGTCAACATAAGGTGAAAAATTTCTTCCGTCTCCTATGTAACCAAGTCTTGATACACTTTCACGTTCCGGCAAAGAATCGTAATTCAACGCTTCAATACTGCATAAATATTCAGACAAAAGCTTTGCACTTTTTGAAGTGACTGACACTCCTACTGCCGCTAACTGGATTACTTTTGAAGCATCAAACAGCTCTTTTTTGCCTATTATGATCTCACGCCAATATTTGCCCTTGAAGTACGCTATTTTAAGCTTTTCTTCACCCGTATCAATATTCACGAGACGTTCTGTCGGCATGATCGGATGCAGGCACGCAATCTCATGATTGCTCATAGTGGTTTTTGAAACACCCTCGGCGTCGCAGTCCCATTCTCCGGCTTCCAGCTCTATGGGCTGCATCGGAAAATCCGTTGGATGCGATAGGCTTATATTGGGTTTTACTTTTATTAATCGCAGAGATTTTTCATAATTGTTATATGCCTTCTTGAAACTTGTAAAACCTACCTTTTTAGCTTTTATTGCTGCACTTTCCAGCTGAACCGTTTTCTCAAAAGGGTCTGTATATCTGCTTATTTCCTCGTACGGGGCTGTAGTCGAATAATCTTCCAGACAATAATCATAAGACATATCAATTTGATTCTGTGCAAGATATTCGCAGTTGCTTGCTTTAAAATCAAATAATATACGGTCAAATATTTTCAGCATTTCACTTTTTGCCGCTTTTTCACGCAGTTTACTTAACGTTTGTTTTCTTTCTTCATTATTTTCGTCAAAATAAGCAATATGTTCAATTATGCCTTTTATAGATTCGATTTCAGCTTCTTCAAAATTAACGGCGTCTATTTGTTCCTGTGTTATATTAACACCCCCTCACTAATGGACAGATTCACTGCTGAATTTGCATTAAAATATGCAATTAACTTTATTTTGTAATCAAATTGTAACTTAAAACGGTACGTCTCCATCATCCAGGATTTCTTCATAGTCGGATAAATCGCCGAGCGATTCGTTTGCAGGATCCGGTACAATTGTTTCAGGCTTTGGAACACTTTTGACTATTGATACAAATTCGCAAACCAGATTTTTATATTCTCTGCCGTCGTTTCCTTGATTTATTTCAATTTTACCGACACAAAGAACAGTATCACCTTTTTTTATTGCAGCAGCACATCTAGCCAAATTGTGCCATGCCTGACAGTTTGTCCATATTGCCTCCTTTTCATCGCCGTTTTTCTTTTCGCCTACTTTTACACTCCAGCGACAAAGGCTGGACTTTTTTTCTCCAACGGTCTTAAGTTCAGCATCTCTGGGAACGTAACCGCTGATAATGAAACTACCGTCTTGTAATTTACTGTACATTTATTTGTTCTCCTTTGCTTTTTTATAACAACTATAACACATGCCACCACAGCCATCATATACTTCTTTTGGTGTAATGGTTCTTACAGTTGTACCGTCAGTTGACTTCTGACTTTTTACTTCATTGCCGCATTTAGGACAAATTATTTTTTCAGCACTTTCTTCTTTGTATTCGTTTGTATCTGCGTCCTTGGTATCATCAATATTAAACAGTCCGTTTAATGCATATTTTCTTGCATAGCTTGACGCTGTTCCGGTTATTTGTGAATCGTCCATACCCTTTTTAGTCAACGCTTCACGAGCGCTCGCCGTACTGCATAACATTGCATTACTTTCCATATCAAACAGTGTTACTGTTGCTTCAACATAGTATCTTTCGTTTAAGTTAATAATTTTGTCTGAAATATTAAGTACAACGCTATATTTCTGACATAGCGGTTTAGCAGCTTCGAGTATATCTTCGCAACTGCGGTAATTATATCTACCAAAGGCGTTATACTGATTCTTAGGCGCTTTAAGTTCAGCTTGTATAGCCGACACTCTTTTAAAAAAACTGTCCATTTTACTCTTCCTTTCTTGTCGCCTCATTAAATGGACAAATACGTCCCGTAAACTTTTGAGGATATGGCGTTACCTCTTTTGTTATTAAACATAATCCACTGTTTCGATTGAAAAAATCGCATTGAAAACAGCTAATATCCTTATTACCTTTCCAGTCTACCGGAAAGAAATTTCTTATTTTTCCTTCTGCTTCAATGTATTCCTTTACGCCATCTGAAAAATCAGCCATACTATTTTTCCTCCCTTTCCAAATCTCTCATTAAATCAATATCGGGTTCCGGCTTGTCCGGATTTTTATAACAGGTTCTGCATGCTTCAATATCACACTCGCAAGGACTGTCATAATCGTAAATGCAGCTCATCTTATAACTCCTTTTCTCTTTAACACTTTATATGATTCGTCTGACAAATGTACTTTTATAATTTTTTCGCCTATACCGTCATTTACAAACTGTTCCGCATCGTCCTCATTTTCGTAAAAAATCGAACTGTATATGACATCATTAAAATATGCTATTCCATATACTGTATGGGTTTTCCCTCTGTACATTTTAATTACCTTTCCTCCTTGACATTTCCTCTATTTCATGCTATCATTTATTTGTTTAAATTTTTTCTTTTGCCTGTCCCTGTTGCCTCAGGGCAGGCGGTTTTTTTATACCTCAACAAACTCACCGTCTATCAGTTTATATAACGTATCTTCCTTAATTCGTTCGCCGTCCACAAATTCCGTTTTTACGCATTTTGGAATATAACGTTCCTTTTCCTCAGAATATTCCCATTCAGCCAGCGTAATCCAGCTGCCTTTTTTGGCTTTCACGACTGAATTGTGACCGGCGCAGCAGATAACGCAATCTTTTCCGCTACTGCCTATCTTTGCAAAATTTCCGCTGCTGCCTATCCGTGCAGAATCTCCGCTACTGCCTATCTGTGCAGAATCTCCGCTACTGCCTATCCGTGCAGAATTTCCGCTACTGCCTATCTGTGCAGAATCTCCGCTACTGCCTATCTGCGCAAAATATCCGCTACTGCCTATCTGCGCAGAATTTCCGCTACTGCCTATCCGTGCAGAATCTCCGCTACTGCCTATCCGTGCAGAATCTCCGCTACTGCCTATCTGTGCAAAATCTCCGCTACTGCCTATCTGCGCAAAATATCCGCTACTGCCTATCCGTGCAGAATCTCCGCTGCTTATTTTATTATCAGCAATACATGTTGATGTTTTTTCTATAGCAAAATCAACACAGGCATTTATAAATTTTGATATTGACAGCTTTGCACCTATTTTCAGTTTTTTAGTGCAGAATTTTCTGTTATCATTAGTTTTTTCTTCATCTAATGCTTCAACCTCTGCAAACTCATTGAAATCGCCATTATCATTTGTGAAACCATAATAATCCAATACATCAAACGGGTTTTCACAAAAATGCATTCCACAACTGCATATTTTTGCTTCTTCTTCCTCAAATACTGTATTTTCTGCGTACTGTTTGCCTCGGCATATCAGCCCTGGCTCAAATCCTTTATACCCTTTCATTTTTTATTCCTCTTTTCTTAAATAAATTTTTTAACTGCTCTGTCAACTCTCACTTGTTTCCCCATATTTGTCAACCATGGGCAAACTTCCCTCAGTGCGTTGTACTCTGCATCGCTAGGTATGTAGTCTGGGTTACTGCTACGTTTCGGTTGACCTAATATATCGAATGCAACGCTTGTTTCCTCATACCCTGACCCCTTCTTCAATTGCTTCATTTCTTTCCTCCTTGGTTTTAAATTTTGTCGTCTAACCTGTTGGTTCTTAAATTTTTGTTATAAATATTTAATATCTGTCTTGCAAAACGTGCATCACCTCCATTTGAAAACGCCTTTCCCTCTCTTATGATTATTGCAGGGCTTACTTTTGATAGCTGCGTTACCAATGTTTTTCTTTTATATTCACCTTTATAGGTTTTATAAAACAGATACATACCACCGATTATTTCAGTGTTCAGGCTTTCCGGTATACCCTCCCATGACTCTTTTATTAATGATAATATTTCTATAAAATCAGACGATGAAACGGCTTTAAATACTTTATATGTTTTGGCTACCGCAGTAATACGGTTAATCTTTTTAGATTTAGAAAAATCCATATAAAATCCACTGCACTCAACTAATCTTACCATTTCAACCACATCTACATCTCCTGCAGCATATAAAGCTTTAAACTTTGCAATGCTTTCAACTGCACGGGATATTCCGTTTTGTTCAGCGAACAGTCTGGCTTCATCTTCTTGGGTAAGTCCCTCATAAACCTTACAGTCAACCATCAAACTTGGACTATGATTTTGCATCCTTAATGACGCAAGGGTATGCTGACCGTCAAAAACATAGTATCTTCCGTCTCTGTGAGACACCTTTATTGGATTGACTAGCGCAGGATTAAAATTAGCAACTATTCTCTTTACTCTGTCCTGCTGGATTTCTCTTTGATATGCCTTGTCTACTACCAAAAGTCTGGCATTTAGTTGACAATACTTAAATTTTGTGTTATAATTATTCATAGTTAATATTTCCTTTCATTTTTTGTATTGCTGCTTCTGCTTTCTCCAGAGCAGCCTTTATTTTTTTACCGTTTTCTTCTGTTATTGTTACGTCATATTCCTCTATACATCTGTCAATATCACCAGCGAAATTTGATACTACACACAAAATATCTTCTGCCAGATCATCAGATGTTAATTCAACCGGTGTATTTGTATCGTACAAACTATTAATGATACTGTCTACATCTGCATTTTTTATTTTGTCATCCATAGTTGCAGTTACGTCTCCTTTAAAATCTGTTATAGGTTTTGCCATTCTCTTCTGCTTGTTGCGGCATTGTTTACAAACATTTTTACCTGCATAGAATTCATCGGCGGGCTTTTCATTACCGCATTTGTTACAAACCTTAGTCTCTTTCGACTTAGTTGTTATTTCATGATATATAGCGTTTACAGTGTTCCCCTTACCGCCTGTTCTGGCTCTTTGGATTTGCTCCGGAGAGCCTTTTTCTTGTATCACAGACACTTTGCTAATCGTATCTCTTGACACTCCTGCTATTTTAGCTATATCTTCCCGGGTTTCACCATTCTTTGAACATTCCGCAGAATTCTGCGGAATGTTAAGATCGTTCCGCTTACCTTGTCTCTTCTTAGCCTGTGCCGCAAGCATAGGTTTCAATTTCAAGGCAAGCTCGCTCCGCTGAAATTTTGTAAGATTTCTTCTTCCGAACTGATTTAATATGATCCACCGCTCAGCTTCTTCATCTGATTCAAAATCTTTATTAACGGTTTTATATGTAATCCCATGTTTTTGGCAAATTTCATAGCGATTATGCCCGTCTATCAAGAGATCTCCCCAAAC
>NZ_JAOQKH010000035.1:0-6552 GCF_025567485.1 Porcipelethomonas ammoniilytica
AAGGAAAATTATAGCTCAGTCGATATTGACAATATAGATTATAAATGAAAGGTATGATATAATGGAATTCAGAAGAATAAGAGAAATAAAAGAATCTGTCAAATCCGAAAAAGAAAAGCTTTCCGATACTCAGTACTGGCTGAAATTTTTGCAGACATCTTCTTACCACTACAAGCATTCATTTGACGATCAGATAATGATCAATCTGCAAAACCCTCAGTTTACTGCATGTTCGGACGCACGTTCATGGCGAAGTCTCAGCCGTGAGCCGCAGGGACACGGTGTTCCTACATTACATAACGGAAAAATACGTTATTTATTTGACATCACCCAGACGTCCACACCGGAAGGTACTCCCCTGCCTTGGATCTGGGAAATCAATGACAGTCAGCTGAATATTGATTACAGCGAATCAGTTTCCAAACATCTAACTGAGAAATATAATCTGGATTCTGAAACTCTGGAGGAACAGCTATATGATATTACTCTTATGCGTACGGCAAAGTATTCAAATGATGATAAATCAGACTTATACAAAGTAGTTGCAGAATCTGCCGCATATTCTTTACTTTACCGCTGCTGTCCGGGAGAAGCACAGCCATCACCCAAAAACCTTACCGGATTAAGTAAATATCCGATTGAAGAAATTGGACAGGCTGTAACAGAAATTTCAAAAAGTATTTTTCTTGAAATTGAAAGTATTGTAAGAAACACAAGGCATAATGCAATTGAAGAAATCAGGAGGAACGAACATAATGAAACAAGAGAAAATGATAGACGGAGTGAGACACGTTCTGAACCCCAAGACAGGGGAATATCTTCCGGATACGGAAATCTTAAAGGGATGGACGTACGTTCTGGACGAGGAGAATTTCCGGTATTATCCGATTTATCTGAGGGAAGTTCCTATAGATCAGATATCGGATCAGGAAAGGAAAGAATTTCTGGAGATGGTAGCAGAATCGGAAAGACAATCGGCGGAGGAAAAAGAGATTCTGGGATTCACGGAAGCGGAATTCGACATAGTACCGGAAGAAATGAGAGAGAATTATTACAAGACGGCATTGGGGTACTGGAAACCGATTCCGGAGGAACTTCTTCAGGAGATCCCTCACGGGAAGTACGTAACAATGCGCAGGAATTATCTTCTCAATCAGAATCCCAAGGAATTTATATGGCTGAAAAACAGCGATCAACTGAACAAACATCTGACAGCCATCAATCTTCAGGCACACGAAATGGAAGATATAATAGTGGAAAAACTCAAGGAGAACAGTCCGGAATACAAAGAAGCGGAGAATCAGGGAGATTACCTGAAAACAGTACAGCTTCAGAACAGTTTTCTGAAAACAGCAGAGGAAGAAATTCTGACAGAACTGATATACAAATAATCGGCAATACTCCGTACAGATACATTCCGCAAAAGACTTACAGAAAGTATGATACCGATATTGCTGCTAAAATTGCTGATAAGCTTGGGGAAAGCGGAATAAAATTCTCCGGTAAAATTGCCGGAGAAACAACAACTATTACAGTCAGCAAAGCTGATATTGAACGTCTGGAGGAGATTGCACACAGCTTTACAGCTGAAAAAGAAAAATTCGCCATTGGCGAATTGAGTAAATCTGTCACGGAATTGTCCGAACATAGGAAAATTAAAGAAAATCCAATGGATAGGGCTATCCGGTTAATCAATGAATACTGTGAAAAAGAATTTGGCTCTCCTGGTAACTTTTCAAATATGGATCACATTGAACTGGCATATAAACCGGATGAGGAAACCGGTCTTGCAGGTATTGAAGCTTATGCCGATCTTGAAACATACCGTATCGTAAAAGAACAGGATGGTAGAGTCGTTGATGAACAGCTTTTTAATTCTCTTGATCATATGAATACTGTTCTTAAAAATCTTGATTTTGACAAACTTATTGAATTGTCAGATAATGATAAATCTGAAATAAAAACTACTGTCTTTGAAAACACAGAAAAGAAATCTCCAGACGTTTCTGAATTATCTGTAGGCGATGTGATTCTCTATGACGGTAAACGCAGAGAAGTTGAACAGATCAGTGAAAATAGTATCAGCCTGAAAGACCTTGACGCTCCCGATTTCGGCGGCATTCTGCTCGGTACTTCCGATGTACTTGCATATAACGGCTGGCAGCAGGATATGAATGAAAAGGGATTTGAAATTCTGTCAAAAGCTGCGCCGCAAATTACATCAAAAGATCACCAATATGTACCGTCACAGCTTTCTCTGTTCGGAGAACCTGTAGTTTATGAATCTGACGCAGAAGAAAAAGCAATCTATGCAGCTTTAATGAGAGGCAGCGGATTTCAGGACGGTAAATTCCGTATTGAAGAATTCTGTAAAGAAAGCCACTCTATAAATGAACTTGCCAAAATGCTTAAAGACGAGTACGGTACAGGCGGTCATTCGGGAAATGAATTTTATGCCTTTGCAAATCACAATTCAAAAGGCATTGAAATTATTCTTAACCGTAAGTATGACAATGAGGAGGGCAGAAAAATTTATCTTTCCTGGAAAGAAGTCGCTGAAAGAATTTCAGAACTGGTATCCAAAGGCGAATATATTACCAAAGCCGATATAGATGACCGTATATATCATGCAAAATACATTTTGAAATACTACGATTCAAATAATGAATTCGATAAACCTTACATAAAGAAAGCAAAGAATACCCTTAAAGAATACGGCATTTTATCTGAAAACAATGAAAGCAATAAGGTCATACCTGAATCTGAAATAACATTTACAAAACCTGTTAATAATTCCGATTTAAAAAATAATATTGAAGAATCAGATGCAAAAAATCCTGAAGAAAATAACAAGCCAGATGTTCCGCAGAAGATTACTGTAGGTGACAGATTTCGTCATAAGATTACGGGTAATATAAGCGAAGTTGTTTCTCTGACAGGCGCATTTCCGTGGATAACCGACGAATGTACGGTCACAAGGGACAGCGGCGTTTTTTCTGTCACTGAAAATATCTCATACAACCAACTGCTGAACAGCGATCTTTATGAATATATCGACCATACTGACAGAACCGTTGAACAAGCTAAAAAATCTATGAAGTCTGACATGAAAATTGAAAACTTCAAAATTACTGGTGATTTTATCATCGAAGGCGGCGCTAAATCGAAATTCAAGGCGAATTCCGAAGCTATCAGAACGCTGAAAATGATTGAAAAGGAAAATCGACCTGCAACACCGGAAGAACAAGTAATACTTTCCAGATACGTTGGCTGGGGCGGATTGTCCGCCGCTTTTGATTCAAAAAATGAACAATGGTCTGCGGAATATTCAGAGCTCAAAAATCTCCTTACTGACGAAGAATACAATGCCGCACGTGCTTCAGTTCTTGATTCCTTTTATACTCCCCCGTTCATTATTGAATCAATATATTCGGCTCTTGAAAATATGGGTTTTCACGGTGGTTCTGTTCTCGATCCTTCTACAGGCACAGGAAATTTCCTCGGTAAAATGCCGGGATCAATGTCAGACAACTCACGTATTTACGCAGTTGAAAAGGACAGCGTTTCTGGCCGCATTGCAAAGCTTCTTTATCCTGATGCTGACATTCAGATCACCGGCTTTGAAAAGCGTGACTTCTCAGACAATTTCTTTGACGTCGCTGTAGGCAACATTCCTTTCGGAGGTTTTAAAATTTCAGACCGCAGATATGACAAATACAATTTTGCGGTCCATGACTATTTTATTGCAAAAACTCTGGACAAGGTACGTCCGGAAGGCGTAATCGCTTTTATCACTTCTTCCGGTACTCTTGACAAGGCTAATCCGTCGGTAAGAAAATACATTTCTCAGCGTGCGGAGCTACTGGGCGCTGTCAGACTGCCAAATAATGCTTTCAAATCCTATGCGGGAACGGAAGTCACCTCCGACATTATTTTTCTCCGGAAACGTGAAAAAATGATAGATATTGCGCCCGATTGGGTGTATACCTCAAAAAATCCAGACGGTCTTGTACTCAACAATTACTTCATTGAAAATCCGGAAATGATTTTAGGAAAAGTTGTGGAGGGAAACAAGCTTTACGGCAAAGGTACTATGGTTGTTCCTTTTGAAAATTCCGATCTTAAAGTTATTTTAAATGAAGCGGTAAAGAAAATAAAAGGAAATTATACCGCTGAAAAGTCTGTTATTGCAAAACCCTCCGGAAAGAAAAAGGATAAATTTAAACCTGAAATTCTTCCTGCCGATCCGACGGTCAAAAATTTCTCATACGCTGAAATTGACGGTAAAATATTTTACCGTGAGAATTCTATTATGACTGAAATCCCGTTTACCGGAAAGAGATACGAGCGTGTAAGCGGAATAGCCGCTATTTCAAAATGCGTCCGTGAACTGCTTAATATGCAGCTTGAGGGTTACTCGGACGAAGCTATTATTTCAAAGCGTACAGAACTGAATCAGCTTTATGATGATTTCACAAAGAAAAACGGATTATTAAATGATAAAACCAACAGAGACATTTTCCGTGAGGACGTTTCACTTCCCCTTGTTCTTTCACTGGAAAAGGTCAAGGACGGCAAGCTTATCGGTAAAGCGGATATTTTTACAAAACGTACATTACAGCCTCCTGTAAGGATAACGCACGCTGATACCGCCGCAGACGCTCTTGCCGTTTCCATTTCTGAAAAAGCAGGCGTCGACCTTGATTTCATGTCCGAACTTATGGACGGAAAAGAAAAAAGTGAAATAATTTCAGATCTTAAAGGCGTTATTTTCTTAAATCCTGAAACGTCTGCATGGGAAACCGCAGACGCATATCTTTCCGGAAACATCAGAAACAAACTTGCCGTTGCTAAGAGTGCAGCTGAAGCAAATCCTGATTTTACTGAAAATGTTTCCGCCCTTGAAGCCGCCATGCCAGACCGTATCGAAGCAGGAGATATTACGGCTAAGCTCGGTTCTCCCTGGATAGACGATAAGTACATTCAGGAATTTATGTATGAGCTTTTTGAAACCCCGAAGTTCTCCCGTAATCTGGGAATAGACAATAATTACATAGGAATTCAGCATAACCCTGCAACTGCTAAATGGAATGTTATGAATAAGTCTCTTGATAAGGATAATATCAAGTCTAATACTGCATACGGTACGTCCCGAAAATCCGGATACAGCATTTTTGAGGACAGTCTTAACATGATCGATACTACCGTTTACGATCCTGTTTACAATCCTGAAAAGGATAAAACAGAATACGTGATAAATCATGATGAAACTCTCCTTGCACGTCAGAAACAGGAGCTTATTGAAAACGCTTTCCGTGAATGGATATTCAAAGANGAAAAATACAATGTTTTGTATAATTCTATACGTCCCCGTGAATATGACGGTTCTCACCTGACTTTTGCAGGAATGAATCCGGAAATAACCCTTAAGAAACATCAAAAGGACGCTGTCGCACACGCCTTATACGGCGGTAACACGCTGTTTGCACACAAGGTTGGGGCAGGCAAAACCTATGAAATGATAGCCGCCGCCATGGAGGGAAAACGTCTGGGACTGCACAATAAATCTCTCCTTGCCGTTCCAAATCATATGACCGAACAGTTTGCAAATGATTTTCTTACACTGTACCCTAATGCAAATATTTTAATTGCACATGAAGACGATTTCAAAAAAGAAAACCGCCAAAAATTGTGCGCCAAAATTGCAACAGGCGAATTTGACGCCATTATTATCGGTCACTCTCAGCTTATTAAAATTCCCGTTTCAAAAGAACGTGAGGAACAGTTCATTCAAGATCAGATCAATGAGCTTATTAATGACATTGCTGAAATGAAAGAACAGAATGCCGAGAGTTTTACCGTCAAGGACATGGAGCGCACAAAACGTGATTATGAAGCTAAGCTTAAAAAGCTTATTGAAAAGCCGATAAAGGACGACATGGTTACCTTTGAGGAAATGGGTGTAGACAAGCTGTTTATTGATGAAGCCGACATGTTCAAGAATTTAAGCGTTTCAACTAAAATGCGCAATATTTCAGGAGTTGCGGCTAACAGAAAAGTTCAGAAAACTCAGGATCTATACATTAAATGTCAGTATCTTGACGAGCTGACAGGCGGAAAAGGTATCGTTTTTGCTACGGGTACTCCGGTAAGCAACAGTATCACGGAACTTTTCATTATGCAGAAATATTTACAGGCTGACTATCTACGTGAAAGCGGTCTTACCCACTTTGACGCATGGGCGGCAAACTTTGCGCAAAAGGTCACAAAGCTTGAATATGCTCCTACAGGCAAAGGCTTCAGGCAGAAAACCAGACTTTCAAAATTCAGCAATCTTCCTGAGCTTATGACCGCTTTCAAGGAGTGTGCTGACATAAAAACCGCAGAGGACTTAAATCTTCCCGAACCTGAATGTGAACGTCACATTATTGCTGCCGAGCCTACGGAAACACAGAAAAATTTAATACAGTCACTGTCGGAACGTGCGGAAAAGATTCACAACAAGCAGGTCACTCCCGATGTTGACAATATGCTTAAGGTTACCACCGACGG
>NZ_JAOQKH010000036.1:0-6132 GCF_025567485.1 Porcipelethomonas ammoniilytica
TGGTGTTTTCCATGTGTTTCTCTCCTTTTTTTATTATTATACCATCTTTCGCTTTTTGCTGTCCACTTTTTTAGTATAGCACCAAATGGGACGTCTGACTGCCGATCCGGATTTAGGACAGACGCCGAATAATATTTCAGTGTGCAAATTTACGGTAGCAGTAGAGGAAGATATTCCGGACAAAAACGGAAAGAGAGCAGCACAATTTATTTCAGTGATAGCATGGAGACAAACAGCAGAATTTGTATCACGTAATTTCACCAAAGGAAAGTTTATAATTGTACAGGGAAGATTGAAAAACAATAATTACGAAAAGGAAAACATAAAACATTACGGAATGCAGGTTGAAGCAAATCATGTTTACTTTGGAGGGGATAAACCGAATAAGCCTACAGCTTCACCTGTGCAACAGGATCTTCCAGAGGAACTTTCAGAATATGAAATGCTGACAGATGAAGAACCGTTTTAATTTATAAAATTCGCCATTGGCGAATTGGAAAGGACTATTTATGTATGAATTAATAAAATATATATTAAAAGCAATTGTTGTTTCAGGTTGTGTTGTTGGTGGTGTTGTCAGTTGTGTTGCTATATTATACGTGATACATAATAAAATATCTCAATGGTTAAAAAAGAATGAAAATAAAGAGAACTAAAAATAAAAGCTATAATATTTCAATAATTAATTTCAATTCGTCAATAGCGAATGTGAAAGGATATATATATGTATGAAGAAATAAAGGAAATTCTGCTGATGTTTTATAATGCTGATTCAAGAGTAAAAGAGATATTTAAAATATTACTGGTATCAGGGTGCGTAGATATTTGGATTATAATTTTGATAAAAATATATGATAAAATTTTTATATGGTTAAAAAATCATGCAAGTAAAAATAAAGAAAATTAAAGGAGATAAAAATGCTTATAATAAGCGTTATATATTGCTTTTTTGTCATTTTTAGTATTCTATATTTATATAGACGTAAAAGAAGTAAACGTGACTATTCTGGTTATAAAGATTTCAATAAACACACTTTTATATTATTTACTCCTACATCTTTAATATTAAGCAATAACTTTTTAGCAATGACAATAATATTTGCATTTTCTTTGATGTATATTTTTATGGTTGAAATTAAATTGGGGGATTATTCCGTAAAGACCATAGCAATATTAGATATTATAAAAAATATATTATTAATTATTCTTATGATATTATTATATTGGAGATGTATTTGTTTGGCTGAGATGTCTGGTGTTAATTTGTTATTTGCAGAATTTATCGCAGAATTATAAAAAATCACAAAAATTGACAAATTTATAATATTGCTATATAATGGAGGTGCAAGAATGTTTACAAATGGAATTATAAACACACATTATATTTTTACAATAATGACAGTTATTTTTATCATATCGACTATATACTGTATTTTACGTATTTATAATCATCGTAAAAGTATTGCTGAAATGAAAAAAATAAAAACTCAGTATGACATGTATATTGTGCTGTTTGAAGGTTTAATAATAATATTTAATAGTTGTGTTTTATATAATGCTATTTATATAAAATTGACAACTACATTTTTCCTTATTTATTTAAATATTGTAAAAATAATATCAGATTCAAAAAAAATATTCTATTTATTAATTCCATTCATTCTTATAATTTGTTTGTTATAGGGTGATTAATAGTGATTTTTTTAAAAAAATGTTTTGACTGTCAGCTTAAAGTACATATTTACTTATATAAAAAATTGTATATTATAAAAGAAATTATTAATTATTTAAACATAATAATGGCTATATTTATTTTCCTTATTGCATTTACAAGAAGCATATTTTTAACATATTGCTTTTTATTCATTTCATGTATTTATCTTCTTATTAATGGTTTAAGTATTATAAATACCACATTTACATCATTAAGAGGATTTTTAAAGTATGGATTTTTTATTGAGTTTTTTTTATCTTTTTCCATAATGTTTGCATCTAGAGAAATATTAGAAGTAAGCCTTCAAAACATTAATAGTACAATGGATACTATGATAATAATATTTTCTACTCTTATTACATGGTTAATTTTAAGTCTTATAGTTAATAATGAAGTTGCAAAAATTACTAATTTGATTTTAGCTACATTTTTCGGGATTTTAGTTTATTTTAAAGATCTTATAATCCTATGTCTTCCAGACCGAGATATTGAACCATATATGATGTACGGTTTGAGTTACACATATAAACAAGTTGGAGAAATTATTTTAAGCATTATATTAACTCCATTTCTAATCACGAATATTTTAGCAACTCTTTTGTGTGAAATTAAGGGCTATTGGATAAATAAATATAATGATGGAATTGACATAAGTATAGAACTTATAAAAAAAGAAATTGAAAAGAATAATTATTAAAGAAAAACACTGTCCCCTTCAAAAAAATTCGCCAATGGCGAATAAAAAAGAAGCCTGTAAAAGGCTTCCATAATTGACAAAATATGACCGTATATGCTATAATCAATATATGGTGACTGCATAACGGTAGGCGGTTTCTCCCGTAAGGGAGGTGATAGCTATGATGACATTTTCTGAATTGTTTCAATTCGTTACAATGCTCACACAAGTTATCTCTCTTTGCTATCTTGTATTCCACAAGAAAAAGTAAAGGTTTCTTACATATAAATTAAGAAACACCGCCCCATCGACCAAATGTAGCGGTGTTTCTTTAACATCAACATTTTGGGAGAACCGCTTATCGCAGTCACCTTTTTCATATATATTATACCACATCTGCTGAAAATGTCAAGTTTAAAATTCGCCATTGGCGAATAGTTTCTGGGGAAAGAGAAAACTTTTATTTGACAGTTAAATCGAAATTATTTTCTTGTGCTACTTTTTCAAGGGCATAAATAATCAGAGCATTAGTAGACATATCCATATTTTCTGCAAGTTCTTTAATTAATGGTTTCATACCTTTTTTTACTACTACATTTAATCTATCATATGCTTTAGCATTATACTTATTTTTACTTGCAGTCGATGTTTTACCTCCCATAAAGTACCTCCAATATTTTTAAATTAATTATATAATATTTAGCGTACTTACACAAGTGGCAAAATGCATAAATAATTATATAAAAGATTGGTGAAAAAATCAATAGACAATACTTACACAAGTATGCTATAATTTAAATATGGAAAAACGCAAAAGACAAATTCGCCAATGGCGAACTGAATGGAGGAGAGAAAATGAATAGAGTACGTCTTGAAAGAAAATACGAGGAACTGGGATTAATGGATTATAAGCTACGCAATCTGAAACAGCTTCAGGAAATACACGAAGTTGACGTTAATCAAATTTCAGGATATAGGCATTTATCTGACAAGCATAAGAAACTGTTTAGTGAAGCGATCATAAACTTTTTTAATGCGTGGGGACTTGATAACAGAAAAACACTTGTTCCTAAATCAATTGATTTTGTATACGAGGTCAACTACAGTAAACAGCTCAGTAATAGCGACGAGTTTTTTACCGATATAGGGCAGGAAGTTTTTGTTCTGGATGAAAAAGGAGGCATTCTACGCAGGCTTCACCGCTACGTTTATGAAAAAGGCATCAGCTTCAAGACTTGTGAAAAAGATCGTTCAAAGCCTTATCTGAGATTTGAGCTTTTAGGTGTATGGTATCATATAATGAGCGCTAAAGAATGGTATTGAGTTGAAAATGATGTTGCAGATTTTGTGAATAACTGCTGATAAGGCAATCATTTTAGGCTTAGAAATACATTTCATGTACGCAAAAGACAAATTCGCCAATGGCGAATTAAAGAAAGGACCAAAAATCATGAGAAAAATAATATCAATAGCAAACCAAAAAGGAGGGGTAGGAAAAACTACCACAACGCTGAATCTGGGTACAGCGCTTGCGTTAAAGGGGTTTAAGGTTCTGCTTATAGACCTCGATCCTCAAGCAAATCTTTCAAGCTATCTTGGATTTGAGGGCGATGAAAATCCTACGATCAGTCACATGATGCTTAGTATTGCAAAGGGAATGAAAGTCAGTAAGGAAGATTTTGAAAGCTGTGTAAGAGTATCAGAAGCAAACAGAATTAGTTATATTCCCTCAGATATCAACCTTGCAAATGCTGAAAGTTACCTGATGAATGCACTGTCCAGAGAAACAGTTATGAAGCGTATCCTTACAAATGAAAATCTGACCGACTATGATTATGTACTTATAGACTGTCTGCCATCATTGGGAATTTTGTTAGTCAATGCCTTGACTGCTTCGGATAATGTTATTATTCCCGTCCAAACTCAAAAGTTTGCATATGAAGGACTGGGAAGTCTTATCAACATTTGTGAACAGGTTAAGGAGACAATCAATAAAAATCTTGAAGTTTCCGGAATAATTGCTACAATGGCAGAAAATACAAAAATGAGCAGAAATACCCTTGAAATGCTTGACACAAACTATAAAGACCTTTTGTATAAAACTGCAATACATAAATCTGTAGAAGCCGCAAACAGTTCGGAAAGAAACAGAAGCTTGTGCCTTAACAAAAGCAAGCTTGGAAAAGAATACAAGGCGCTTGCAGAAGAAATTATGACGAGGTGTTAAAATGCTTGCAACATTTGATATCGGCACAATGATGTCACAGGAAAATCAGATAAAAAATATTCCGATAAGCAGTTTGGTTCCTTATCATGACCATAAATTTCAATTGTACTCCGGAGAACGTCTGGAGGATATGGTTGAAAGCGTTAAGAAAAACGGTATACTGATTCCTATAATAGTACAGCCCTGCGGAGAGAATTATGAGATTCTCTCCGGTCATAACCGTACAAATGCAGCAAAACTTGCAGGACTTGAAACAGTTCCGGCAGTGATCAAAGAACGTCTATCAGATGATGAAGCAGAGATGTACATGATAGAAACAAATCTCAGACAGCGTGGATTTGACGATTTGAAAATATCAGAACAGGCGGCAGTACTGGCAATGCGGCACTCAAAAATGTTCAGCGTGGAAAAGAGTCGTGCCATAAATGAGGAATTAGAAAGGCTAGACGGTAATGAGCCATCCAAAAGCAAGCTTGATATAACAGGTGAGGAATACGGTATGAAAAAGGATTCGGTAGCACGACTGCTGAGAGTTGACAAGCTTATACCGGAACTTAAACCGTGGATAGATTCAAAGCAGCTTGCAGTCAGAGCGGCAGTGGAGCTTTCATATATTCCGGAAGAGGGACAAAAGCTTTTATACAGTATTATAAAAAGTCCTGCTAACGGAATGCTTATAAAGATGGATATCAGGAAAGCCAAACAGCTAAGAGAAGTGTATAAAAATTGTGAAAAATTATCAAAAAGCAAAATGACGGAATTGCTTATAGGGGACTATAAAGCAAAAAAATCAGAAATGAAGTCTTTAAAGCTGCCTTCTGAATTCTACTTAAAGTATTTTGATGAAGATACTGAACCGGAAAAAGTATTGATGATAATTGAAAAAGCATTAGAAAATTATTTTAGTCCTCCGATGCTTGAAGAATAAATTTATAAACTTGACAGTTTATGGTAATAAATAGTATAATAATAAAAAATTCGCCAATGGCGAATGAGAAAGGAAAAAGATAATGACAGATTGTTTTTGGCTTGAATTTGATCCGGATAAATTAGCGATCCTGAAACAGGAAGCATATGAACTGGATTTATCCTTAGAGGAATATTTATCAGAAATGCTTGAAGATATGGTGTCTTTTAACCGAGAGAAAACCGAAGATGAAGCTAACATGGATAAATACAAGACTATAAAATGGAAGGACAGGGAAGTTGAATCGTCTGCAATTGAAAGATTTTCAGAGGAATGGGCAAGTTATATTGAAGAAACAATTGAAGATTATTTCTTTGAAGACGAAGATGATGAAGACAGACCTTTGACTGTTAAAAGTGATGAAGAATGTATCAGATACGTAGTTGATCGATGCGGAGAAAATCTTGAAGAAGATATGGGATTCAGATGTGAATATTTAATTGAAGAAGTAGTAAAGGACTTTCTGAATCACAGAAAATAAATGGTAAAAAATGTATGGTTTATATTGACAAAACAAAACATATATGATATAATATATATAAAGAGAT
>NZ_JAOQKH010000037.1:0-5963 GCF_025567485.1 Porcipelethomonas ammoniilytica
GTGTGTTACAAAGATAAAGTATCTGAGGGAAAATGTAGGAAGAGGCGTCAAGGCTGTTGTTCCCGACTACAAAGCCGACTATGAGGGTATTATTAACGTTACAAATTCCGTTGTAATAAACGGCGTTACGCTTAGTAATGCACAAGCCACAGCGTGGGTCGCAGGTGCGGACGCTTCCGCTTCAAACGTTCAGAGCAACACATATAAAATCTATGTGGGTGCGGAAAGTGTTGCAGGAGCTAAAACCCATGAACAGGCAGTTGCGGCAATCCAGAACGGCGAGTTTTTCTTTTCATATTCCGAAAATGGAGATGTAATTGTTGAGTATGACATAAACAGTCTTACATCGTTTACAGACAGAAAAGACAAATCCTACAGCAAGAACAGGGTTCTGAGAGTATTTGACAGCTTTGCAGAATCTATTAGATTGAATTTCCCGCCTAATAAATACAGCAACAATGAAAACGGCTGGGATATTATGGACGGTATGGGAAGAAGTATTTTAAAGCAATTTTTTGACGCAGGAGCTATCCGGAATGTTGACTATGATTCTGATTTTGCAGTGGTCAGGGGCGAAAGCAAGGGCGACAGTACTTATTTCAATGTAGGAATTCAGCCTGTAGACAGTGCGGAAAAGTTATATTTTACAGTAAAGACCAGATAAGGAGGTTAAGTTATGGAAAGATACAACGATAACCCAATAGCGCTCAGCGAGGGAAAGGTTTTTGTAGACGGTGTGCAGATACTTGACGGTGTTAAGTTTGAATTGAAATTTACACCTGATGTGTATACCGGAAAGGTATTGGGAGAACGTTCCCCAAGCTCGCGCTGGATGGGATATACAATTACGGGAACTATCACAAGAAGAATATCAACTCCATGGTATAAGGAGATAGTTCAGAAATATCAGAAAGACGGAATAACGCCTGAATGCACGATCCAAGGCGTAATGGACGATAAAGGCTCTGATTATTATCAGATGTACGGTTCTGATACTGTTACCGCAGTAGGCTGCGTATTTACAGGCGACATTCCTCTTATGGCTCTGGATACTGCCGGAGGAGTAAGAGAGGACGCTATTTCTTTTAATGCTAAAGATGTGATTTAAGACGTGTGTTAACGTCTTATTTTTATGTCCGAAAGCGGTCAAGACGTAAAACTGCTCCGCAAAAAACTATTATAATATTATGGAGGTCATAAAAATGACAAAGAATTTAAGCTATTTCATGAGAGAACAGAAGGAAGAAATCGTAAATGCTCCTGCACCGGAAAGTTTCGTTGACGAAAACGGAAACCGTCTTGAACTTGAAATTAAAACAATTTCCAATGACAAGATAAGAAAAATTCAGGACAATTACCGCAAGCGTTCTATTGCTCTGGATAATTCAGGAAATCCTTATCTATCGAACGGTGAAGTAGTATTCCAGACAGAAAATGATATCAACAGAGCAATGAGACATATCGTCGCTGAAGCATTGGTTTATCCCGATTTAAAATCTAAGGAGCTAATGGACTTTTATCATTGTTATGATATCAGTGAAATGCCTCTTAAAGTATTTCACAGACCGGGAGAATACAGTCAGGTATTTAATTCCGTTATGTCAGTGCTTGGACTTATAAAAAAGGACGAAGATTCAGACGAAGTTAAAGAAGCAAAAAACTAATAACCTGCAAGGGATCGTTTGAATACTGGGCGCATGTCTTATGGCAGCGCCACGGACTGCGTATGGAAGAGTTTGAGAAAATGCCTAAACGCACAAAACTCTTCTACATTGCGTCCGAATTGTGCGAGTTAAACGACCCTTGCAGGGTAGATATACAAATTTTGCTTGCTATGCTTAAATGCGGGGTGAGGCTGTAATGTCATATGTAATGAATGCCGTATTTAAGGCAACAGACGGGATAAGTCCTATATTAACAAGCATAGGTCAAATCGGAGAAAAGGTTGTTGCCGGTCTTGAAGACGGTTTTCTCGGCGTAAACTCCTCTGTTGGGCAGTCGGCAAAAATGTTTTCGGAAGCCTCCGCCTCAATATCAAAGATTTCCGGCGAAATGTCGGGTATTGTATCACAGTCAGAACAGGTTTCCGCTGCAATAGACGGAGAATCCGAGACATTGAGAAAAAATGCACAGTCATTGCAGCTGAAAGCAGATGAAGCCGAACGTGCGGCAGAAGCTGACAGAAAGCATTATGAAGAACTTTTAAATCAGAGTACGGCCGAAGAAAAAGCTTCTGAATCTATGAGCCAAAGCGTAGAAATTGCACGTCAAAGGGCTGAGACCTCAGAACAAATCGCTGCCGGATTGCGTGAAGAAGCGGATGCTGCCGAACAAGCATATATTAATTTGGATAATAATGCTCAGGCGGCTGTTCAGGCGGCTCAGGCGGAAGATAAGCTTGTCGATTCGGTAAATAAGGCGGCACAATCTGAACAAAAAGCTGCTGATGCGTTGGAAAATTCTGATTCTTCCATGAATCGTACTGCTAAAACCGCAACATCGACGGCAACCTCTTTTGCGAAGCTTGAAGCCAGCACTTCGGGTAATATATCCGCTACAAGAGCTCTTGCTAAAGAATTTTCTAATGAAGCTGAAAAGTTAAGACTGGCAGCGATAGAAGCACATAAAGACGCAGATGCCAAAAGACAAGCTGCGCAAGTGGCAAAAGAGTTGCATGAAAATCTTAAATCGGAGCTTTTGACAGTACGGGAAAATACCGAAGCTTCAAAAGAAGATACAAAGGTTCTTGCCGAACGAACCGAACAAGCAAGACGTTTTGCTAAGGCTAAGGAAGAAGCTGCTAAGCGAGCTGAAAAGAAGGCACAGAATTTAGAATCTGACACTGCCGCAGCTAAAAAAAATGCCGCTGCTTTGGAAGAAGCTGCACAAGCAGACGAACAATTATATAACTCTGCAAACAAAACTGCTTCTGCTGAGCAAAAAGTAGCCGACTCTCTCAATAAATCCGAACAGGAGGCTAAGGAGTACGGCGCCGCCATGATAAAGGCGGCTGATGACAGCGAAAAGCTAGGAGACAAGGGCGGTAACGCTATTTCTGAACTGGAATCAATTATTGCAGGTGCAGGAATAGTCATGGGGCTTAAAAAAATCGGCGAAGCGTTTCTTGATTGCAGTAATTCAGCGGCACAGTTTGAGGCAAGTATTGCAAAGGTTTCAACAATTGCCGATACAAGTCAGGTTTCCTTGAGTACTATAGAATCAGATATTATGGCTCTTTCACGTTCAACCGGACAAGGTGCAGGCGATTTAACAGAAGCTTCGTATCAGGCAATTTCAGCCAGTGTCGATACTGCCTATGCCGTTAAGTTCGTTGATGAAGCCAATAAGCTTGCTGTGGGCGGTTTTACTCAACAGGCAACAGCTGCGGACGTACTGACAACGGCTATAAACGCTTATGGGTTAGCCGTATCAGAAGCGACACAAGTGTCAGATATGCTGATAACAACTCAGAATCTCGGTAAAACAACAGTTGACGAACTTGCTCAGAACATGGGGCGTGTTATCCCTCTTGCAGCGGCATATAACGTTGAAATGGATAATCTTTCTACGGGTTATGCTATTCTCACAAAAAACGGTATTGCCACGGCAGAGTCAACGACATATTTAAAATCCATGCTGAATGAACTCGGTGATACAGGAAGTGCAGTTGCCGGAGTTTTACAGGAACAAACAGGACAGTCTTTTGCACAGCTTACAGAAAGCGGTTATTCACTGGGTGATGTACTGACTGTAATCGGAGACAGCGTAAACGGTGATACCACGGCATTTAATAACCTTTGGGGAAGTCAGGAAGCCGGAATCGGTGCGTTGGCTTTGTTTAATGCAGGAGCGGCAGAGTTTAACAGCACTCTGGGCAAAATGCAGGATTCAGCCGGAGCGACTGAAAAAGCGTACATGACTATGACCAATACCACGGAACACGCTCAGAAGAGAATGCAGAACGCTTTCAGCAATCTTGGTATTACAATAGGTTCGCAGCTGAATCCGGTTATTTCAGATTTGTATAACGGTGTTGCTGATGTTGTAGACGGGTTCTCGGAATTTACCGATGAACATCCGGGCGTGACAGCGGCAATTACAGGGGTAAGTGTTACTTTAGGAATAGGCACTGTAGCTTTGACCGGATACAGCGTCGCTTCTAAGGTGGCTTCGGCGGCAACTAAAACCTTTACCGCTGTTTTACAAGCGAATCCTCTGGTAAAAGGAGCTATGATTGCTGTTGGTATAGCAGGTGTAGTTGCAGGAGTAGCTTCGTTTACAAATGTAATTAAAAGCAATACTGATGCCGTTGAGGACTACAACGGAACGCTTGAACAATGCAGTACAGAAATTGACAATACCAGAACAGCTTATGAAAATGTCTGCAATATGTACGGAGCTGAATCTCAGGCGGCACAAGGTCTTGCTTCTGAACTTGAAACTCTTAATGCTCAGTATCAAAAAGGTGGAGGATTTGCAGCTGATTATGCTCAGCGATTGGAAGAAAGCAAGGAAGCCCTTGCTTCGTTCACTACTGAATACAACAGCAAAATGGACAGTATCGACAAAGATTGGCAAAATGGAATGGTTGCAGTAGCTCAGCTTGAAGCATTATCCAAGCAGTCTGAATTAACCAATGCCGACCTTGATATGATGTCTCAATATGCCGATTACCTTAATAATACATTTAATTGTAATATTGAGGTTGATTATGATACGGGTAAATTAACAGGGTTCGATCCGACTAATATAAATTCACAGATGGCAACATTTGCTCAGGAGAGTATTAAGGATTATGCTCAATCTAAGCTTGCATCAGGAGATGTTTCTACAGAATACCTAAACGCTGTTCGTTCATTAGAGGATTTTGAAAAGAAGTCTAAAGTTCAGATATATGAAGATTTGAAGGAATTGGGCAGGTCAAGTGATTCAATAACTGCTGAAGAAATACAAGGTATGCTGGAAACTGATGAAGACTATGCCGAAACTTACAAAGGATTTATCAATGATGTAAGTAATTATAAAAATCAGCTTTATACATTGTATACTGATGCCGGTTATGAAGATGGTTGGGATTCATATATTGGTTCTCTTGATGATGTAGCCAATGTTTACAACGATTTAGGGAAATCAGCGAAAGAAGCTCAGAAAGCCATGACGCCTGAAGAAGCAATTTCAGAAGTATGGGCAGCTAAAGAAGAAGAGATAAATCAACTCGCTCAGGCTTATGACGAGGCATATACCGCTATAAGAACAGACCTTGACGGTATGTTCGGGTTGTTTGAAGAAGCAAGCATAAATCTTGAAAATACGTTGTCTCTTGATGGTGCTATAGACAATCTTGAAAGTCAGATTGATTATTTCAACCAATATGAAGAAGCTCTAAGTCGGCTTTCTGATATGGGAGTTGATAATTCTATAATTGAACAGTTGGATCCAGAGCAGGCGGTTGCTTTTGCTCAGCAATTGGGTGAAATGGACACTTCACAAGCGGCGGCTAAGATAGAAGAGTTAAACGGTTCATTTGATAAATTATCTGAAACGAAAGATAAAGTTGCCGAGAAAATGGCGGATGTTGAAACGGAATTTTCGGAAAAACTTGATGATATTAAAAAACGACTCGGTGAAGCTGTTGATGACATGGAACTTGGCAAAGAAGCTGCTGATTCTGCAAAGCTTACAATGGACGGATACATATCCCAACTTAAATCTAGTGGAGATACAGCAGTGTCGGAAGCTCAAAACATTGCACGCAGAATCACTGCTGCACTAAATGTTAACGTTTCTCCGACAATATCAACCGATAGTTCCTCATCAGGTTCAACACCGTCAGTAACAACAACGCCTTCATCTTCAGGTACAACTACTGCAACAACAGTTACAAGGAATGCAAACGGTACAACATATGCCGATGATGTTTTTATTGCGGGTGATGAGGGCCCTGAGCTTATTATAGGAAAAAA
>NZ_JAOQKH010000038.1:0-4378 GCF_025567485.1 Porcipelethomonas ammoniilytica
ACAATATTGAATCCTGAATGTGAAATATATGATTCATATCTTACAATGTATCAGTTTACAGGAACGATATACGGTTATGAAAACTCTACTGCTCATGAGTATGCTGAAAAGTATGAATATAACTTTTCTGCTATAGATGCAGAACCGGAAGAGACTACAGCTGTTACAACAAGTGAAGATGTGGCAACAACAGTTAGTCAGACAGAAATGACAACTCCAGAAGAAACACAAGTAAGTCAGATTGAAACATCGGTATCTCAAATTACAACGAGTGAACCAGCAATAACAACGGTAAGTCAGGTAAGCACATCGGCTGAAACAACGGTATCAGTGGTTACAACTCCGGAGATAACCAAACGAACAGATGAACATGGAAATATTGTAATAACAGTCGGAGATGTCAATGACGATGGAAGAGTATCCGCATTGGACGCAGCAATAATAGCGAGAAAGCTTGCAGAGGGAAGGAGTTCGGACCTCAATAAATGGGCGGCAGACTATAACGGAGATGGAAAAGTAACAGCGCTGGATTGTTCAGAAATAGCACGTTTTTTAGCAAAGTTAAGTATAATAGAACATACAACGGCGCCGAATGAAAATAAAACAGAAACTACAAAAACCACAGTAAAGCTTAAAGAACCAAACAAGAAGAATTATGACCTGAATAAATTCAGCGGAATAAAGAAGTATGTAAATGATTGTATAAAGTATAAGGCGGCAGCAGAATACGGAATAACAAAGATTATATATGATGATACGGTAGACCCATGGGACAGTTACAGTTGGGATGCGCCAGCTGACTATATTCCAAATATTGAATACTATAAGGAACATAACGATCCTATTCTTCCGGCAGGTATTCTATGGACAGCAGACGAATTAGTTGATTCAGCATATACCAATCTCTATATGATGGTGGAGGAGCTTAAAGGAACTGGTGAATGGGAAGATGAAACCGCTTACTTAACACAACTTATAGTTACATGGAAAGAACTAGGCGGAGGAAATTATCAGTTGTATATTATGTGGCATTAAGTATATGAGAAATGAAGTCATCATGAGGCGATTATAAATTGTATATCGAGGTGCAAAAATGAATTTAATAAAATATATTACAACAGCTGCTGCCGGACTGTTTTGTGTCGGATTGCTTGGTATTGGTGTTTATGCTGATGAACCTGATATAATACCAGATATTACAGAGAAAACTACGAAACAATTTGTTGAAGAAACTACTGTACCTGACGTATCTGAAGCATCAGATGTGACAACAGTTTCTGTTGACATTGATTCAACCATATCGACTGACATTTTGGAAGATCCGAAAACAGAAACCACTCTGCCAGAGGAAAATATGGATGGTTGGCAGCTGAAAGACAATAGATGGTTCTATTATAATGACGGTGTTCCCACAAGCGGTATTGTTGAAATAGACGGTAAATCCTATTTGTTTGCTCCTAACGGTGCACTTAAAACTGGTTGGCAGACAGTAAATTCAATCAGAACATATTTTGATTATGAAACTCATCAACCTGTTTACGGATGGATTTCCTATATGGGAAATGTTTATTATAACGATGAACATTATGGTAAGCTTACGGGTATGCAGGATATAGATGATAACACCTATATTTTTACGGATACCGGAATCATGCATACAGGTTTTATAAAATATCAAGGGTATATATATTACTGCAATGAAAACGGCATTGTAATTAAGGGTGATGATAGGTACACTCCAATTGGTATTGCCGGAACAAGCTACATTATTTCTCCGTCTGGAAAAGTACATACAGGCTGGCAGTCTATAAATGGACTGAGGGTATATTTTGATACGGAAACAGCTGAACCTGTTTATGGCTGGATTAGTTATCATGGTAAATATTATTATACAGATGCTGAAATCGGGAAATATACAGGCGAGCATTATATTTATAATCATCCGTACAGATTTGATGAAAGCGGTATTTTGCAAACTGGACTGCAATCCTTTGCCGACGGTTCAACGCTGTACTATTATGATGATGGTACATGGGCAGAGGGCTTTGTAACAATTAAAAATGACACATATTATTTTAATTCTGAGGGATTTATGCTAACAGGTTGGCAGACTGTAAATAAAAATAAATATTATTTTTCTGAAAACGGCAAAATGGCAGTAGGTTTATTTACATTAAACGGTAACAAATATTACTTTAATAAAAAAGGGATAATGCAAACAGGCTTTACTAAAATTAACGGAAATACGTATTATTTTGATACAAACGGCAAGATGCTGTATAGGTGGCAGACAATTAATAAAAATAAGTACTATTTCGGTTCTGACGGTAAAATGAGAACTGGCTGGCAGTCTATAGACAAAAATAAATATTATTTCAGCTCTGACGGTAAAATGAGAACCGGCTGGCAAACTATAAATAAAAATAAATATTACTTTAATACAAACGGAATAATGTCGGTCGGATTTTTAAAGATAGGAAGTAATACTTATTATTTCGGAAAAGACGGTATAATGCAGACGGGCTTTAAAATTATCAATGGAAAATACTATAATTTCGGCGCAAACGGTATATTAAAACCGATAAAAGTATTTGTCGGAGTAGGTCACGGCGGCTATGATCCCGGAGCTGTCGGTTATATAGTCGAAAAAGAGTATACCCTCAAAACCGCAAAAATTGTTGAAGAATACCTGAAAGCCGCAGGAATAGATTATATACTAAGCCGTGATGCTGACATTGACACGACTATGCAGAGTAAACTTGAATTATGCAATAATTATGATCCCGATCTTATAATTGATATTCATTTTAATGCGGTGGGGGGTCATGGATTTGAGATTTATCATTCTATGTATGGCGGAATGTCGAAAACTCTTGCTGAAAATATAAATGCAGAGGTTTCCAAGATAATGTACAGCAATGGCTGCAAAACATTTATTAATGCCGATGGTTTAGACAGATTTACGATAATAAGGGAAACTCACGCACCGGCAGTACTTATTGAAGGCGGTTTTGTAGATAACTGGTCAGATGCAGAATTTATTAAAGCTAATTATCAAAAGCTTGCCAAAGCTTATGCTGAGGGTGTACTTAAGACCATATTATTAATTTTTAAAGACAGTTAAAAAATATTGTACGCCAATTGGATAAAAATCCTAAAGCAGAAATTATAAATTAATATTATATGGTGAAAACAAAGTAAAAAAATGTTGACTATGTAAAAATTATGTGATATAATATAAATATCAGCAAAAGC
This sequence comes from Porcipelethomonas ammoniilytica, assembly GCF_025567485.1. Classification (NCBI taxonomy): domain Bacteria; kingdom Bacillati; phylum Bacillota; class Clostridia; order Eubacteriales; family Oscillospiraceae; genus Porcipelethomonas; species Porcipelethomonas ammoniilytica. Next base: position 3,256 of record NZ_JAOQKH010000038.1, read on the forward strand.
TGAAATATTATAAGAAAGCACAAAATATTTTTTCTACGCATTGAAGCTCGGTGAATAACCGGGCTTTTGATGTATAATATAGTAAATAAAAGTAGTTTATTGACAAAATATAGCGAAAGTGATATAATTAAATATATAAAATTATTAAGGGGATTATAGTAAATGTATATAATAAAACCACATTTTGATTATTGTCCGATACAGAAAACAGAATATTTTGTCAATGTAAGATATAAAATAAGCGATGTGAATACATATAAAAAGGTCTCAATGGAATGTGTATATCAGGAGTTTTATAAGCAGAATTGTCCGGAAAGAAATAATTGTCCTATTTATAAATCAGCTGATGTGATTTTAGTGAATAAATAAAAATTCGCCAATGGCGAATTTAAGGAAAGGTCTTGACATTACATAAAAATATTGTTATAATAATAAAAAAGGGGCACACTGATAGACGGTCGCTCCCTCATAAGTGTTTGAATAAACCGCTTAAGTTGGTAGCTTGGGGCGGTTTATTTCTTTATGTTCTTGATTACTTCATTAACAGTAACAAGAAGCAGGATAGTGAGAACTAAATATGTAAGTTCCATACCTATCACCTCCCTGCCAGCTTATTTCGCCTGCCCGTTAGGGGACGATCAATTAGCTTATGGCGTAAGGAGGGAACAACCGCCTACCGTTTAGAGTATGCCCATGTATTAAATTATATCATAGATATCGAATTTTGTCAATTTATTCATAATTCGCCATTGGCGAATGTTAAAACAATACTTGACAATAATAAGAAAGTGATGTATAATAATCATAGAAATGATATTATTGTGCTCCATTTAGGTTCACAAAAAAAGCCAAAGGACTGCTACTCCTTTGGCTTTTGTGCTGACTGCCTTATTTTTTCTTATTATTCCTGTCCAGCCACTTGCAAATATAATTTGCTAATATACTTGCTACAACAGAAATAAAAAAAGATATTATTAACTCCATTTCAGGTTCACCTCCTCCCTGTTAAGGCAGGAGAAAGGCAGCAAATTCATTATACCACACACATCGAATAAAGTCAAAAAAAGGAAGTCTTACTACGTAATGACTTCCTTTTTTGTAATTCGCCAATGGCGAATTGATC
>NZ_JAOQKH010000038.1:4685-5885 GCF_025567485.1 Porcipelethomonas ammoniilytica
ATTAATGGCATTGTCAATTCTGGTAAGATTTCCTGTATCACTGCTGCTAAGAGTGATTCTGTAGCTGCCGTTACCCTTAATGTCCATTTTTATGTCGTTTGACAGTGCGTCAAAGAAAATTTCCATACTAAATCCTCTGTACTGTCCGATCTCAGTTCTTGCATTTGGGTTTCCGGTAAGAGCTTTTGCAGCAGCTTCTATCAGAGCAGTTCCGGCTTCTTTTTTGTCTGCATAAGTCTGACCGTTTATTGTCATTCCGGAGAATATAACATTTCTTTCGATATCACGCTTCAGAGGATTTTGCTCGGTAATTTTTGAATCAGCCAGAACGGCATTTAAATTTTCTTTTGCTTTTGCAATACTTTCGGGAATATGCTTTAAAACATTGTCCTCAAGCTTATAACGCTGATTCAGATATGCCGATTTTAAAGTCTGAAGCTTGTGAACTTCTATATCAATTTCCATTTTTTCATGGATAAGCGGATTACCTGCACAAAGTGCTTTGACCTCTGCAAATTCCATTTCCGACTGTGAAACATCCTCGCAGACTCTCACAGGATTTTTGCTTGTCATGATCTGAGAAATAAAGCCTTGCTTAGTTTCAAGGGTTTGGAAACGATATGCGTCAAAGGTATCCTTTGTAACGTAAATGTACTCGTGAACCTTGTCGTTCATATTTCCCTGACGTTTCATACGTCCTAAACGCTGCTCCATGTCACGGGGTTTCCAGGGTGCGTCAAGATGGTGCATAGCATAAAGCTTGTTTTGAATGTTAGTTCCTGCACCCATTTTCTGCGTTGAACCCAGAACAATGCGTATTTCTCCGTTTCTTACCTTGTCAAAAAGACGTTCCTTATCCTGCGGCTTCTCATAATCGTGAATAAAAGCGATTTCATTTTCAGGGATTCCGTTAGCGATAAGCTTGGATTTTACATCATCATACAAATTAAAAGCGTCTTTCTTAGGCGTGGAATAATCACAGAAAATAACCTGAGTGAGACGTTCGCCCGCTGTCTTTTTCCAGATATCGGTTACATTGTTTACGCACATATTGATCTTAGTGTTGGGTTCATCGGGAAGCAGAGGATTTATAAGTCTCTGATCGAGACCGATTTTAATTCCGTCGGTGGTAACCTTAAGCATATTGTCAACATCGGGAGTGACCTGCTTGTTGTGAATCTTTTCCGCACGTTCCGACAG
>NZ_JAOQKH010000039.1:0-5813 GCF_025567485.1 Porcipelethomonas ammoniilytica
AAGTGCTGTTATGGTTATATTTACAGTTATCAATTTTTATCAAACAAAAAAGAAACCTTAGATTTTGTTTATTTTCCAGCAAGCTCTATTAAATGACCTACGCACCATGAAACTATAAAACCGTTACCCTTCATGTAGCCTTGTTTTTTAACGTTTGCACCCAGTACGGAAGCGATATTCGCCCCGACGCTATGTTTTTCAGCTACAACTAATTTCATATGTTTTCCTTTCTATTCGCCATTGGCGAATTATTTACATTTGTTGACATTTTATATTAAATAATATATAATAATAATTTATAAGAGGTGATATGTCATGGAACAAATACTAAATATAATATCTACGGCGTTAACTATAATTTTGACTACTATGTCTATAATTACTTTAAAAAATGATAAAAATTATAATCAGTATATAGACAATAGCATTTTTATACAAGGAGATAATAATGTTGTAAAAAAAATTTATACATATAAAGAAAATGATGTTAATAAACCCACAAAAAAATCAAATACTAGACGAATAATAACTAAAACTGAAAATGACAGTAATGATTTAATATATAGTTTTCTGTTTTTTTATATAGGTTATAGTATTTTTATTCAAAATAAAATACTAACTTTTTGTATGGTTTTAATATTTTTTATTTTGGATTTGATTTTTCTCATTTTTAACAGAGAAAAATATCAACCAATTTATAAGATCATATGCTTAGTAGGACTCTTTTTTTACTCATATTTCTTATTAATTGACATGTATATTATTGGTTCGCAAGATTTATTTGTTAATATTTATATATCAATCTTATTATTATGGTGGACTATACTGTCATTAATCGGTAATCTAAAAGCCATTCTAAAGTATATTTGTTGTAAATACAGCAAAAAATATAAATGTTTATTAAGATTTAATGTGAACTATTCTTCAACTTATAATTTTAGCTTAGTGTTTGCAACATTTGGAACATTTATAAATGTTTGTTTTTATTCATTCGTTGTATAATCATTTCAACATATAACATGATTCTAATAAAAATATTACTAATAGAAAAATAATTTTTTTTATCCTTTTCAAATAAGCCTTTTAAATTTAAATACAGAATATAAGTATCAAAAATAATGAAAATGGCATTTTTATATCCAACTAATATGATGCCGAATATTAACAATCCGGATAAAAATAATAATTTTTGTTCCCAAAATACAAAATTGGAACGATTTTTTGTTGATTTCTCTTTTTTGTATCTTAAAGCACTTAAAATGAAACCAAATAAGGCATCCAATTCATAACAAGCAAGGATAATGCTTGCTAAAGATAAACCTAAAGTAATAAATATATTCATTTTACACTCCTAAATAGATTTTAATAAACAATTGTTTAGAAAGGAATTATTATATGATAGCATAGAAGACATGAATAACGCATTAAAAAATAATTTATATTTTGCTGCATTATCATTAGTTCTAATATTTCCTGATATATGCGGTAAGGCAGAGTATCCAGATAATAAATATATAGGTAATATATACAGAGATTGGTTTAAAACATATGTTGAGCCATCTGATAAATCTATCAAAGATCAAGAATCTATGCCTGAATTTACATGTTTGACTGGAGAGGTTGTATATAGTTTAAGAAATTTTTTTATTCATCAAGGAAAACACCAAATATAAAAATAGAAAAATTTGATCATTTTGAATTTATAATTGAAAGTAAAAAAGAATTTAATGTATATGCTGGTTCTTTAAGTATAAGCAATGATAAAAGAAAAAAGCTTAGTATAAATATACATTATTTATGTTCTATTATTGGAAATAGTTCCGGCAGAAGCCGGAGCCTTTATTTTTTAAGGTTATCCAGACAATTACTGCAAATATGCTTATGATTGTATTCTATTAAATTTTTAGAATGTCCGCAGAAAACACAGGAGTTATTATGTTTTTTAATAATCATATAGCCGTTATCTTCAAATATATCTACGCTGTCACCTTTATCCATACCTAATTTATGCCGAATTTGTGCAGGGAGTGTCACTCTTCCCAAAGCATCAATTTTGTTTTCTGATATTAATTTCATATATAAACTCCTTTTTCGCCAATGGCGAATTTTTTAATCGTCCAGATATTCTTCTAAATCATCACTGTTACTTTGAATTTCCGATGTACTTTTGGTAATATCAGATTCCTCAGCAGCTTCTTCGTATTCAACTATGGAATCGTTATCACTGTAATCAGCGTCTGAATCGTCATCATCAAAATAATCATTATCAAATTTGTTTGTTTGGCGTTTTTTCTTAATAAACGTGAAAACTGCACCTACTATAAGACTGATTATAATAGCGGCAATAATCCATAATATATTTTTTGCCATGCTGGGTTTCTTTTCATTTTTAATTGTTTCAGTTTCAGTACTTGAAACAGTTTTTTCATTTTCAGTTGCAGATTCAAACTGCTCTATGTTTTCAAGAGCATTTTCATTCAATTTGTTATCATTGGAATCTGAAAGCATAGCAGTCAGATCAGCAGTATCAACAGGATTGAGAAAATACACAGAACCGTCTGAGTTTATGATTAAATAGAAAACATCTCCGGAACGTGTAGTAATGGTGTACATTGATTTATTGCTGTAATCAATAGTACTGCTGTCAATTGTCATAGCATTATTGTCAAGATTTTCATTAAGTACCGGAGCATTTTCTTCGCCTACATAAGCGAGTATTTCATCGTAAAAACTGGGAGTAGTAGTTTTTTCTGTGGTTGACGTCGTAACGGCGGCAGTTGTTGATTCTGTAATTGAAGTGGTTTCCTGTACGGTTTTACTGACCTCAGTGACTGCTATTGTGGGCTCTGTTTCCTTTTCAGTTTTTTCCGGTTCTGCAAATACAGTCATAGAAAATATTGCAGAAGAAATTATTCCGGATAATATAAAATATTTGATTTTCATTGTGCTTTTACTTCCTCCTTGATAGGAACAACATTTTGTTCCTTGCTATCATCTGATTTCATCATAGAAATAGTAGTAATTACATCCTCAATGCTAAATCCTGAAGACCTGAACGCAGTAACGATTTTTTCATTTTCCAGAGATTCAATTTGTCCTGAAATATCGGCAGATTTCTTTTTTAGCTTTGAAATATTTTCGTCTACCTTTTTCTTTTCCTGTTTTAATTTATCTATTCTTTTTTCAGTAGAATTCATTAATTATTTTCCTCCTTTTCAGCCGGAGCGCCTGTATACGGACGGATAAATACCAAAGGATCTATGTACTCTCCGTCTTTGACCATTTGCAAATGACAGTGAAATCCTGTAGACCAACCGGTACAGCCTGAGTATCCTATAACCTGACCGTTTTTTACAGTCTGACCGTTCTGTACGGCAACCTGAGACATATGACCGTAAAGAATCAGAGTACCGTTTTCGCATTGTATTTCCACATAATTTCCGAAGCCTCCGTTGCAGCCGCAGCTGCCGTCTTTGGGGTAGTTGTGATTGCAGCCTGTACCGACTTCAACAACTCCGTCAGCTACAGCCAGTATTTCCGTACCGTTGGGAACGCCGAAATCAAGACCCTTGTGAAATTCCGTACTGCCGTCGTCCCATGTCCTGTAGCCGAATGGAGATGTAATAGTATTTGACCAGTCAAAGGCAAAGGGAGAAGAAAAGGCCTTAATAGCGCCGCCCTTGCGTTCGTAATAATTTTTATATTTTTCACGCTGATTCTGGTCAAGATATTTGTTCAGAATCTCGTCCCATGACATTTTTTCAGTAATATTGTAATTTAAAGTAATGGTAGTTACATTTTCTGTTATATATACGTTGCATATACCGTTGTATGTACTCAAAACAGTGTAATTGTCCGGGAGAGGAGAGGGCAATTCATTTTCCGGTATTTGAACGGTTTTAGTCTGCTTTTTTGTTTCAGAATCAAAATTGTATTCTATAACGTACATTTTTGTAAAAATCTGCGTGACGAGATTCTGAACTTCTTCGTTGAAAGTCCATCTTTTTCCCATATAATAAGCGGATATGAATGAAAGTACTCTGTTGTTATCCTCCATAATATCTGCAATTTCGGAATGCTTTTTATCATAATGTCCTGTGACTGTTTCAGGTACCTTTTTATGCTGTTCTTTCAGAGATACGATCAGTGACTGCCAGTGCAGATTTACACGTGTAATGTCGTTTTCATCAGCAGGATAGGCGGCGATAACATCTATTAAATAATCCTGCACAAAATCTCCGCTGCTTGATGTAAATATCATTAAAAATAATATAAGCGGGACTGCTATTAATACGACTGTGAGTGCAGATAATCCCATTACCAATAAAACTTTTCCGCTTGAAAGAACTTTTACAATACCTGCAATGACTTTTTTTAATGCTTTGGCTTTTGAAGCGGCGCTTTTATATGCCTTGACGGTACTGAGACGTTTTCGTTTAGATTTATATAATCTCCGACGGTTTCTCTCATATGTTCGTTTTTTATAATTTTTGTCTTTTTCATTTTTACCTGAAGATGAAACATTCAGAAAATTACTTTTATTTGAAATATTTTCTGCTTGAGAAAGACCGGAGGTATGACTTGTTTTATAATAATTAAAAAAGCAAGCCGTTTCAGACTTCGGCAGCTGACTAACGTTGTGGGCTGCAAAGTTTACTGCTTTGGCAGATGAAAACATAGCATATTGTGAAACATCTTCATTAGCGCTTTTTTTGCTGCTATTATTTGAATGTGCAGTATATTTTGAAACAGCCGTTGGGACTGAATTATAGACTGAATTATAATTTGATTTTACTGACTTGCCTTTTTTACGGTTTTTATAGACATTTTTAGCATATCTTTTGTTCAACGCTTTCTTATTTATTGCCAAGATATCACTTCCTTTGAAAATTCGCCAATGGCGAATTTAAAAACCCCTGAATTAATCATAGTCATTACTTGTTGACATAAGCTTGTATAGCTTGCTGTCTGTAGGAAATTCATCTTTAAACGGAATGATCGTTCCGTGCTGATGTTTGTCGATATAGTAAATAAGACCTTCGCCTACACCGGTATCGGTAATGTATTCCATCTGCTGAGGAGAGATGCCCAGACGTTCCGCAAGTATCTCACGGTCTCCGGCGGCTTGTCCTAACAGCACTATAAAAGCGGAATTTTTAAGAATATTTTCTACCTGATGAGAGAGAAGAACATCTGTAACATTCTGAGTAATTCCGGTAGGTTTACCGCCCCATTTTCTCAGCTCTTTCCACATTTTCGTAGAATATGCGGCAGTCAGAGGATCGTTCAGAAGCAAATGAAACTCGTCAACATAAAACCATGTACTGAGATTTTTGTCTCTGCTGTTGGAAATTTTGTTCCAGACGTAATCTACAATAACCAAAATACCCATTTTATGAAGATGTTCGGAAAGTTTCCTAATGTCGAAACATAAAATACGATTGTTAACATCTACATTTGTTCTGTGATTAAAAACGCTGAGAGAACCTGTTACAAAAATCTCCAAAGCGTCTGCAACGTCCTGCGCATGCAGATTGTTTTCAACGCTTCTCAACGCATTGTACAGATCTTTAAAAACAGGTATATTTTCAGGATTGGGATCGTCCAGATATTTCTGATAGATTTTCCTTATGCATCTGTCAATTATTGACTTTTCGGCAGCTTCGAGGTTTCCTATAGCCGCTTCGCACATGGAAAGAATAAATTGAGATTTGATTGCAACAGGATCATCGCCCTTTTCATAGCTTCTTAAATTTATATCAAAAGGATTTAAATGATGTTTAGATGTTGCGGAAATTTCGATTACAGTACCG
>NZ_JAOQKH010000004.1:0-39627 GCF_025567485.1 Porcipelethomonas ammoniilytica
ACTTCTTTCAAAAAAATTTTTTCCATTCCGTACTCGCTCTCTCTCGTTCGACAGCTTTATTATTATATCACCTCTTCCCTCTTTTGTCAACCACTTTTTGCAGGTTTGTAGAATTTTATAGTTTATTCGACGTTTTTTACTACTTTAATGTTAATTTTATACAACTTTTTTGCTAGTTTTACCTTATTTTATTGTATCGTATAAAAAAGACGAAGTTTTTACCCTTCGTCTTCTCTTGCTTTTTCATTTAAGTAAACTGCTTTTATTTTAGATATCCAATTATCTTCAGTCAGCAAAACTGTAAACTCCACTTCTCCGTATCTTACACTTGGTGTCTCATCTTCTTCCGGTATTCTGCCTAGCAAATCCACTATAAAAGCACTCATAGTATCATAATTATGTCTTTCCGGAAGCTCTATTCCCAGAATTTTCTCAACATCCTCAGGATTTGTATCTCCTGTAATAATATAAACTCCATCATCAATATTCAATATTTCAGCTTTTTCGTCGTCATATTCATCCTGAATATTTCCAACTATTTCCTCAAGCATATCTTCCATACTAACAAGACCAGCCGTACCGCCATACTCATCTACCACAATTGCACATTGAGCTTTTTCTCTTGTAAGAGTTTCAAAAGCGTCGCTGCACATACAAGTTTCTGGCAAATATACAGCCTTTCTCATAAACTGTCTGACAGTAAAATCCTCGGAATGCTCGCAACCCACAAGGCAAAGCAGATCCTTGACATAAATTATACCGATAATATTGTCAACAGTTTCCTCGTAAACCGGAATTCTAGAGTACCCCTCATTAATTGCCAGATAAACGATATCCCCTATTTTCGAGTTCACTTCAATTGCACAGATATCCTTTCTATGCGTCATAACATCGGAAATATCAGCGTCGCCGAACTCAAAAATATTATTGATCATTTCCCTCTGACTTTCTTCCAGCACTCCTGTTTCATTTCCGGCGTCCACCATCATTCTTATTTCTTCTTCTGTTACAGCGTCACGTTCTGACGATACCGGAACGGAGAACAGCTTGCAGAATACAGCAGAAATACCGTAAGCCAAAGCGCTCAGAGGCGAAAGAACAGCGATATAAACCTTCACAGGAATAACTGTTGCTGCCGCAAATTTTTCCGGATTACGGCCTACTAATTTCTTAGGTAGAATTTCTGTCAATGCAGTAATTAACACTGTGGAACTAAGTATGACCAAAGCGATAATCAGATACCGTAAACTGCTTTTAACATCATCAGTCCAGAACATACTAAGCCAAACAGCCAGTATAACAATAAAAACATTAAGTACAGTTTTTCCCATAGAAAATGAAACTATCATTCTGACCGGTTTTCCGATAAGCTCGGAAAGCCTCTGATATTTTTTATCTTTTTCCGCCAGGGATTTGATTTTTGAATCGTTAACTTCAATATCTGCATACTCACATGCCGTGTAAAAAAACTTTACCAGTACTAAAAAAATCAGTAAAATAATACAAATAATTTGACTCCCGTCAGAATCCATAATCAGTCTCCTTTTTAAGTTAAATTTATAATTAGTATATATTATTAATACGATTTTGTCAATATGAATTTTTTAGCTTTTAAAAAAAGCTGATAAAACTTCTTTACTTGCAGCAAAAAATACGTCATTTAATTACCTTTCGAGAGTTCAGAAAATTTTTTAAGTCAATGAAAATCGGCATAAAAGTTTTTGCCCAGCCTTTTTCAAATTTTTTCTTCAATTCTTTGTTTACTAACCTGTCAAGCCTTATTTAAAATATATTATCAGACTAAAGACAATTTAACATTCTTTGCAAAAGTAACTTTGCGTGTCTTTAAAATATTTTACAAGTTGTGTAAATCCAGCATAAAAGTTTTCGCCCAGCCTTTTTCAAATTTTTTCTTCAATTCTTTGTTTACTAACCTGTCGAGCATTATTTAAAATATATTATCAGACTAAAGACGATTTAACATTCTTTGCAAAAGTAACTTTGCGTGTCTTTAAAATATTTTACAAGTTGTGTAAATCCGGCATAAAAGTTTTCGCCCAGCCTTTTTCAAAAGGCTGGAAAAAAGTAAGCGGAAGATAAAAATCTTCCGCTTAGAACCGTTTATAAAAGAGATTAAATAAAATTAACCCATAATAACTTCAACTTCGTGAGTTTTACCATCACCGAATACTGGCAGAACATTGCCCTCAATAGCCTTACCGTCAACTGTAACAGACTTAACGCCCTTGCATACGTGATCAGGATTCTTGAAAGTAATAGAGTAAGAAGCACCTCTGAACTGTCTGACAGCCTTGAAACCGTCCCATGCAGACGGAATGCTAGGATCAACCTTCAGACCGTCCCAGTCAGGGATAATACCGAGAATATACTGAGAAACTGCAACAAAGTTCCAAGCAGCAGTACCTGTAAGCCAGCTGTTCTTAGCCTCTCCATGACGCTTAGCGTCCTTACCGGCGATCATCTGAGCATATACGTATGGTTCAGTTCTGTGAAGGTCGGAATACTTCTCTTCTCTGTAAGCCGGAGCAATCTTTGAATAGTATTCAAAAGCCTTGTCGCCATGACCAACAAAAGCTTCAGCACAGATGATCCAAGCATTATTGTGACAGAATATACCTGCATTTTCCTTATATCCGGCAGGATAAGTGGAAATTTCGCCGTATTCGATATAATACTTTGTAAATGCAGGATTGTTAAGAACAAGACCGTGTTCGCTGTTAAGGTACTTGTCAACGCTTTCCAGTGCCTTAAGATCAGCGCCTGTTTCCTTGCCTACGCCGCCCATAACAGCAAATCCCTGCGGTTCAATGAAGATCTTACCTTCTTCACATTCTTTTGAACCCATTTTCTTGCCGAAATCGTCATACGCTCTGAGGAACCATTCACCGTCAAAGCCGTAATCCATAATATTCTTCTTCATCTTGTCGATTTCAGCCTGAGCCTTCTGAGCTTCAGCTTCGTCGCCCATATGTCTGCAAAGGTCAACATAGTTAGGACCTGAATATGTGAACAGTGCAGCAACCATTACTGATTCAGCAGTCTTGCTGTACTTGTCTTCGCCGTACTTAGGTGAAGTAGAAGTCTGGAAGGATTCACCCGGTTCAGAAGAGAAGCAGCTTAGATTGATACAGTCGTTCCAGTCAGCTCTCATAGCAAGCGGCAGACCGTGAGGGCCTACATTTTCAGCCACATGATAGAAGGACTGCTTCAGGTGATGCATCATAGTCTGAGCCTTGCTCTCATCATTGTCATAAGGAACCTTAGCGTCAAGAATACCGTAATCGCCTGTTTCCTTGATATAAGCTGCAACGGAAAGAATCATCCACAGCGGATCGTCTGAGAAATCGCCGCCGACTTCGTCATTACCTTTCTTTGTAAGAGGCTGATACTGGTGATAGCAGCCGCCGTTTTCAAACTGAGTAGAAGCCAGATCAATCAGACGTTCTCTGGCTCTTTCAGGGATCTGATGAACAAAACCGAGAAGATCCTGGTTAGAGTCACGGAATCCCATACCTCTGCCGATACCGCTTTCAAAGTATGAAGCGGAACGAGACATGTTGAATGTAACCATACACTGATACTGATTCCAGATGTTTACCATTCTGTTCATCTTGTCATCAGGAGTTTCAACTGTATATTTAGAAAGGAGAGCGTCCCACATAGCCTTAAGTTCAGCAAGACCAGCCTCAACCTTTTCAGGAGTATTATATTTTTCAATCATTTCATAAGCTCTTGACTTGTTCATAGAGCCGTCGGCATTGAATTTTTCCTCAACAGGATTTTCAACATAGCCGAGAATAAATACGAGATCCTTTGTTTCACCGGGTTCAAGAGTAATTTCCATATAATGTGAAGCAATAGGAGACCAACCGTCAGCAACGGAATTTGACGCCTTGCCGGCTGCAACTGCCTGAGGATTTTCAAAGCCGTTGTAAAGTCCGAGGAAGCTTTCTCTGTCGCAGTCAAAGCCGTCAATATCAGCATTTACTGTATAGAAAGCAAAGTGGTTTCTTCTTTCCTTGTATTCAGTCTTGTGGAAGAGAGTTGAACCCTCTATTTCAACTTCGCCTGTATTAAAGTTTCTCTGGAAGTTTGTAGAGTCGTCCTGAGCGTTCCACAGACACCATTCGGCAAATGAGAACAGCTTGATCGTTTTCTTTTCAGAACCCTCGTTCTTGAGAACCATCTTCTGGATTTCACCATTGTAGTTCTGAGGAACAAAGAAAGTAACTTCTGCTGAGATACCGTTTTTAGCGCCCTTGATAATAGTATAGCCCATACCGTGACGGCATTCATAGCTGTCAAGGTCTGTTTTAACAGGAGCCCAGCCAGGAGACCAGATAGTACCGTTATCGTTAATATAGAAATAACGGCCGCCCATATCAACAGGAACATTATTGTAACGGTAACGTGTAATTCTTCTGAGTCTAGCGTCCTTGTAGAAGTGGTAACCGCCGGCTGTATTAGAAATCAGGGAGAAAAACTCCTGAGTTCCAAGGTAGTTAATCCATGGATAAGGTGTCTTAGGGGAAGTAATGACATATTCTTTTTTAGCGTCATCAAAAAAACCAAACTTCATATTTTTACTCCTTTTATAAAACTTTTGTCAATCGGCAGCAGCCGCATTACAATTACAGTTATTATAACACAAAAAATAATACTGTTCAAGCCGTTTTGACAAAATTTTATATAATTTTTCATTCGGAATTATTTTCATGCAGCGATTCCGGTAAGTCTCGCCAAAGAGGAAATAATAAAACATATCGCTGCACCGCAGACTGTCGGAAGAATAAAAGCGGCAGCAGTCCATTTAAGACTTCCTGTTTCTTTTTTTATTGTGAGACACGTTGTAGAACACGGAAAATGAAAAAGAATGAAAATCATTGTACAAAGAGCTGTGACCCAGTTCCAGCCGTTGTCAGTAAGCAAGAGCTTAAGGGCGTGCATATTTTCCATTTCCATAATTGTTCCGGAGGACATGTAACACATAATAATAACAGGTATTACAATTTCATTTGCCGGAAATCCCAGAATAAATCCAAGAAGAATAACCCCGTCCATTCCAAGTATATTCCCCAGCGGCTGTAAAAATTCCGAAAGATGATAAAGAATTGTTTCACCGCTGACGGTAAAGTTTGCGAGACACCAGATAAGAAGTCCTGCCGGAGCGGCGACTGCGCAGGCTCTGCCCAAAACGAAAATAGTTCTGTCGAAAATTGAACGTACAATAACCTTTCCTATCTGAGGTTTTCTGTACGGAGGAAGCTCCAGAGCAAAGGACGAGGGAACGCCTTTTAATACAGTTTTAGACAATATCCATGATACAAAAAGAGTCATCAATACTCCGCCGAGTATTACCACAAGAAGGATCAGTGCCGAAAGTCCCGATCGCATTGCTCCTGCAGCAGAAGCTGTAAAAAACATTGTTATAATTGAAATAAGGGAGGGAAACCTGCCGTTGCATGGGACGAAATTATTAGTAAGTATAGCTATAAGGCGTTCTCTGGGAGAATCAATAATTCTGCATCCTGTAACTCCTGCGGCATTGCAGCCGAATCCCATTGCCATAGTAAGCGCTTGTTTTCCGCATGCGCCCGAGCGTCTGAAATACTTGTCGAGATTAAATGCGATACGAGGCAAATAGCCGAGGTCCTCCAGAAGAGTGAATAACGGAAAGAAAATCGCCATTGGCGGAAGCATAACAGACACGACCCAAGCCAAAACCTTATAAATACCGTTAACGATCATATCTCTAACGGTATCATGACAGTCAACATAAATCAAAAAGTCATTTATTCTGTCACCCAGCCAGAACAAGCCCTTTGACAGCAGCTGAGAAGGGTAATTTGCGCCGACTACAGTAAGCCAAAAAATAATCCCTAAAAGTCCTATCATGATCGGAATACCAAAGACTCTGCTTGTTAAAATCCTGTCTATTTTTCTGTCACGCTCATAATAATCGGATTTGGCAATAGTAATAGTATTTTCAGCGATATTCTGTGCAGACTGTATAATAGAAGATATAATATTATCACTTATTTTCTGCGGATTCCAGTTTTTTCTTGCCAGACTTTCCGCACATCTGTTAAGCTGACCGTACATTTCCTCGGAAATATCATGCTTAATATAATCTGAAATTTTATTAATTAATTTATCGTTCTTTTCAATTAAACGCAAAGCTGTCCATCTCGGGGAAATCTTACCGTTCGTAAGCGGCTCTGCGGCGGCAGTTATTTTTTGGATCTCTTCTTCAAGCTCTGCATCATAAACAGGTATAAACGGCGATTCAGGTCGGTTTTCAATTACTCGCTCCACAGCCTCCATAAGCTTGTCAAGACCTTTACCCTCCCTTGCTGTTACTCCCACTGCCGGAACACCGAGAAAAGTCTCCAATTTTTTAATATCCACATGAATATTTTTTCTTTCCGCCTCGTCAAGAAGATTAACGCATACAACAGTTTTAGGAGTTATTTCAATAGTCTGCAAAACAAGATTGAGATTTCTTTCAAGACACGTAGCGTCGCAGACGACTATTACTGCGTCCGGATTTTGAAAGCAAATAAAATCTCTGGCGACCTCCTCCTCCGCAGACTGTGCCATAAGCGAATACGTACCAGGAATATCTGCTAAAACATATTTTTTATTATTATATGTACACCTTCCCATAGCGCTGGATACTGTTTTGCCCGCCCAATTACCCGTATGCTGATTCATGCCGGTAAGGGCGTTAAACACTGTGGATTTTCCCACATTAGGATTACCTGCCAGTGCAATAATATGTTCTTCACTGGATTTTTTAATCATTCCATCAGACATTAACTGCCTGCCTGTAGACTTAGCTGTCAGTCCCATATTATGCCTCCGTTCATATATTTTTTTACTGTATAAAATATATGAAGCATACAGTGTGTCCGATTACAAAATAAAAAAAGAAATCCCCCTGTTATAAACAGAGGGCTCTCAATAAAGAGTGACATAATTTTAGAGGAGATGAAATCATTAAAAAATTTTTATCAACTGCTTTCAACTTTGTCAGTAATTAACTGACAAGTATATTATGCCGTTTATTTGTGATAGTTTTATGATATAAATGTGATTTTATGAAAAAAATAAAATGTTAATTTCTAAAAATTACTATGATTTATTATAGAATATTTAATAAACAGATGAAAATAATAACTTCATGAACATTAGAAAAATGTTCTTAAAGAAATGAGGTGGACAGAATGTGGGATAAGCTCGCACTGATTCTGCTTATCATAGGCGGAATCAACTGGGGACTGGTTGGAATTTTCCAGTTCGACCTGGTTGCATGGCTTTTCGGCGGTACTGACGCTATTATAAGCAGAGCAATATATATAATAGTTGCAATTTCAGCTATATGGTGTATTACTCTTCTTTTCAGATCCTCAGACAAGCTGGTTGAAGCAACCGATTCATAAGTTCCTCATAAAATACAGGTATAAAAAAGAATGCCGCTTTATACCAATTAAGCTTTGAAACCGACGTCAAAAAGACGTCGGTTTTTATTGTACCTTAACTATTTATGTGTTATAATAAATTATAAAGTCTAAAAATTTATTTATTAAAAAGGGGTATATATGAAATTAAATAAAATTACCGCATTCATTCTTTCTGTCGGCATTTTATCATCTACTGTCAGCTTTCTTTCTGTTTCTGCCGGAAAAACGACTGACATCAATAATGACGGCGTATTCGATATCTCGGATATAAAAGTCTTATCGGACTTTCTTGTCAAGAAAAATTCAGACCTTAAATCTGACTGTGATATAAACAATGACGGAATCTGCAATGTTTTCGACTTAATATTATTAAAAAGAGAGCTTTTATATAGTAACACAAATATAATATATGTAGAAAATTCCGCACAGCTCCGGTCTGCTCTGAACAACGCTCAGCCAGGAGATGAAATTGTTTTAAAAAGCGGAACATATATTTCTGAGTCGACGGGATCAAAAGGCGCAAATTTCTGGTCGTTTGCCGACGGAACAAAGGAATCGCCGATCACTATAAGAAGCGAAGATCCTGAAGATCCGGCAGTTTTATACGGTCAGAACATTCAAAACGGCGTAGTACTTTACATAACCGGTGATTACTGGAATATTGAAGATATTGCAGTATCAAATGCACAAAAAGGAATAATACTGGATAATTCAAATTATTCAAATATCATAAATTGCCAAGTAAGTGAAACAGGCAGCGAAGGCATACATCTTCGTGATAACAGTTCCTACTGCACCGTTCAGGGCTGTACAGTAACGAATACCGGAAGAATAAGTCCCGGCTACGGCGAAGCAATTTACGTAGGAAGCTCTGAAAGCACTTCGGGCTACGGCTATAACTGCGATTTCAACACTATTTCAGAATGTATTTTAGGTCCGGGAGTAACTGCCGAGCTTGTTGATATCAAAGAATATACCACCGGAACAATTGTAGAAAACTGCATAATGTACGGCGACGATATCAGTGGTCAGACATCTGCAAATGCATTTTTAAAGACTAAAGGAAATAATTGTATTATCAAGAACAATACGGCTTATCAAAACGGCAATACAATTATCAGAAACGCATTTGAAGTACACGAAATAGTTTCAGGCTGGGGATATAATAACAGCTTTACAGGAAACACCTGTAACATGGATAATGAAACCGCTTATGTAGTCAGAGTTTATTCAGGCTCCGCCGCCGCTTCTGATAATACCCGTATCCCAGACGGCAATATGTATTATCTTTTGGATTAGATCAGGAATCCATATCATTCTTATGAAAAATCCCTGCAATGCCCGAAACAACAGGAACTGCAAAAGAAAATCCCAAAGAAATAAGAAGAGGGGTTTTAGAAAGCGCAACGGTATCAAAAATCATTTGGATCGCCGGTACATAAATTGCCGCAAGAATAACGGCAAGGGACGCCAGAACCGCAAAAATAAGCTTTATATTTGAAAAATAATTTATTCCGAAAATGCCTTTCTTTTCTGATTTACATTCAAATACATGTATAAGCTGAGAGAATATAAGGGTTGCCAGTGCGCCTGTTCTAGCAGTATCAAGATCGCAGCCTGCTCTTAAAATCGTAGTAAAACAGCCAAGAGTACAAAGACCAATCATAATTCCTCGGAATATAATCTTAAACAGCAGTCCCCCTGAAAAAAAGCTTTCATCAGGACGTCTGGGACGCTGCTTCATAACATCCTTTTCACATGGCTCCATACCCAAAGCGATAGCCGGCAGACCGTCTGTTACAAGATTTACAAGCAAGAGCTGAGTAGGCAGAAGTACCATAGGGAATCCCATAAGAATACCTAAAAACATTGTAATAACTTCTCCGATATTGCATGACAGCAGATATCTCACAAACTTTCTGATGTTTGCATAAATTCCTCTTCCCTGTTCAACTGCCTTTACTAAAGTCGCAAAATTATCGTCAAGCAAGATTACGTCAGCCGCCTGCTTAGTTACGTCAGTACCAGTAATACCCATTGCAACGCCTACGTCTGCTTCCTTTATAGCAGGAGCGTCGTTTACTCCGTCCCCCGTCATTGTAACAATATTTCCCTTTCGTTTGTAAGCCTTAACAAGTCTCAGCTTGTGGGACGGATTTACTCTTGCATATACTGAAAATTCCGGCAGACGTCTGTCCAGCTCACTGTCGCTCATAGCGTCAAGCTCTGCTCCCGTAACCGCTTTGCCGCCTTTTAACAGTCCGGCTTCTTTAGCAACAGCCATAGCGGTTTCCTTGTGATCCCCTGTGATCATTACTGTTTTTATATGAGCCGCCGAACATTTTTTTATAGCAGCCTTTGCTTCTTCTCTCGGAGGATCCTGCATTGCGGCAAGTCCCAGAAATACCAGTCCGCCTGAATGACTTTCCCCTGCTTTCACTTCTTTTTTTGCCAGTGCCAGAACTCTTAGCGCTCTTTTTGAAAGTGAAGAAATTTCCGCATTTATCTTATCTGTCACAATGCGGTCAATAGGGACTTCCCCATTTGACGTCATAACAAAAGCGCATTTATTTAAAAGTATATCAGCCGCACCCTTTATATAAGCAGTTTCCTGACCGGAAGGCGAACGGGTGATAACCGTCATCATTTTGGTTTCGCTGTCGAAAGGGATCTCATGGATTTTTCTCATATCACTGAGAGAGCCTGCGGTAACTCCGCCCTTTGCCGCACTTATCAGTAAAGCGATTTCAGTGGGATCGCCGTTTACAGTCCATTCTCCCTTACCCTCGATCGCTCCTCTGTTTCTGGAATTTATTTTACTGTCCGACTCGATAGAAGCAGTCGAACACAGCACAGAACATTTAAGAAGTTCATAGAGAGGCGGTATTGTTTTAGGATTAGGCTTTGTATTTTCCAGACGAATCTCACCGTTTATTTTGTAACCGCTTCCCAATACGTCGAATTCTTTCATATCAGTATAGATATGCTTTACAGTCATTTTATTTTCGGTTATAGTACCGGTTTTGTCGGAGCATATCACTGAAGCACAGCCTAAAGTTTCAACGGAATGAAGCTTATTTACCAGTGCGTTGAGTTTAAGCATTCTGCTGACTGCAAGCGCCAGAGCGATAGTAACGGTAGCCGGCAGACCCTCCGGAATAGCGGCAATAGCGATAGTGATACCTGTCATAAGCATATCGAAAACAGGTTCGCCTCTTAGTACTCCCGCAAGGAACACAACGATACACACGCCTATACAAATAAGCGCTACGACCTTACCGAGCTCTCCCAGACGCTTCTGCAACGGAGTACGGCTTTCACCTGCGTCGCTTATCATATGAGATATTTTTCCGACCTGTGCATTTTTTCCGGTAGCAATAACCTGAGCCTTAGCATTGCCTCGTGTGATAACAGTACCTGAATAGACAACACAGCTTCGATTTAAGGAATTGTCTTTATCATCAGGCGAGCCCGGTATTTTACTTACCTGATCGGATTCTCCTGTAAGCATAGCCTCGTCGGCATATAATCCGTTGCACTGTAAAATAACACTGTCCGCAGGAACTCTGTCTCCGGACTCGATCTCTATCAAGTCTCCAGGGACAAGCTCTGCTGCCGGAATAGTTTTCAGCTTACCGTCACGTATAACACGAGCGGTAGGGGCGGTCATATCTGCTAAAGCTTCAAGAGTTTTTTCAGTACGGTATTCCTGTATAAATCCCAGAACTGCGTTAAGCAGAACGATTGCAATTATAGTTGCTGCGTCGTATATTTCACCCAGAAACACTGAAATCACTGTTGCTCCCAGAAGAATCATAACCATTACGTCTTTAAACTGTCCTGCAAATATTTTTAACGCTCCGTTACCTTTTTTCTCTGCGATAGTATTGCTCCCGAATTGATCCAGAAGCTTTTCAGCCTGTTTCTGTGTCAGTCCTGTCATAGCCTTTGCTCCTTTTACTTTATTGAACGTTGTCCCTAAAGTCTATGCGGACAAATCTAAAATCATTCAAGCTTTTTGAAAAAAGCTTGGCAAAAACTTTCATATCGTCTTTAGTCTGATGATATATTTTAAATAAGGCTCGACAGGTAAGTAAACAGAGGATTGAAGAAAAAATTTTGAAAAAAAGTAAGCAAAAAACTTTAATATCGTCTATTGAACTCTTTTTTCTTGTTCATTTCTTGTCTCGTGACAAGAAACGAACCAAAGAAACACACTTCTTTTTTGTTCACACGAAAAAAGAAGCAAAAAATGTAACGACTGCATAATTAATAGTAAACTATCACACAAGGTACTCTCCCAAAACTGTGCTGAGACGTTTTTGCAACTTGGATTCTCCGCTTAACTGCACTCATCTAACATGGGCGTGAATTTTAAATGTTAAGTCTTGCCTTTTATTGGGAGTCCTATTAGTTCAGAAACTGTATGACGGATAAAATTCGGCACTTTATGTGCCGCAAGCCGCCCACGGCGTTTGAGTGGGCGCATTTCTTTGTTACTTTCTTGTTGCGAAACAAGAAAGTCAAGAAAAAGAAGTTTTAAAGAAACTTGTTTCTTTGGTTCGGCATCAATAACAAAACAAAAAATGACAAATGTTTTTTACCTACGCTTTTACAAAGCGTAGAATATACGAAACAAGAAAGTTAAGAAAAGGAAAGTTTTGTGAAGATTTTTTGAAAATCTTCATATGTCAAGTCAACTACCTTGACATTAGGATTTTATTGAGTTATAATAAACCTATAAAAATCGGGGGTGCATTAATGGATAAAAGACTTCGTGAACTTGAAGAAGAACAGCGCCGCCTTATGGAACAAATGGAGAAAAACGAAAGTAAGAATAAGTACAAATATAAATCTGCGGAAAAGCACGAAAGCAATATTCTTTTACAATTTGTTATCGGACTTCTGCTGCTGGGCGTCGGACTGTTCTGGATATTCCAGTCAGTTAAAGTAACGTCCGGATTCAGTTCCTTTTACAGTATCGGCGGATGGTCTGCTCCCAACGGAACAGTAATAATACCGCTTTTAATAGGAATTGTAATGCTGTTTGTCATGGAAAAAAAGATATTCGGCTGGATTGTAACGGGTATCGGGACAGCAATAATACTTATAGCAGTTATTACAAGCGTCAGACTTCATTTCAGCGGCGGAAATTTGTTCAACTATGTATTAATGTTTGGTTTTACCGCTGTGGGAGGCGGACTTGTATTAAAGTCACTATTTAAAAAATAATAAACGGAGGCAGAACAATGGGCATTTTTCAGCGTTTAAGCGACATACTCAAATCAAATGTCAACGATCTTATTGACAGGGCAGAAGATCCTGAAAAGATGGTAAAGCAGATCATTATCGACATGCAGAAGGAACTCAATAATTCAACTCAGGCACTGGGCAAAGCTGTTGCCAGTGAAAGAATAGCAAAGAAACAGTATGATCAGGCGGCTGCCAAATCTGCCGACTGGGAATCAAAGGCTAAAACTGCTATAGCTGCCGGAGATGAAGAGCTTGCCAAAAAGGCTCTGGCAAATAAAGTCAAGGCTGATAAGGATACTGCGCAGTATAAGGAAATGTACGATACCATTTCTCAGCAGACTGAAACTATCAGAACACAGGTTGAAGTTCTGAAATCAAAGCTTGAAGAAGCAAAAAGCCGTCAGGCAATGCTCATTGCACGTTCCCAAATGGCGGATACTCAGAAAGCTCTTGCCAATGCGACAGGAGGGTTTGATTCCTCCAGCGCATCTGAAAAGTTCAGTAGAATGGAAGAAAAAATTGAACGAAAAGAAGCTGAAGCTCAGGCATTTACCGATATAGCAACCGATACGGGAAGTAATGACGCAGAGGAATTTGAAAAGTTGGAAAACGATTCAAAGGTAAATTCCGAGCTTGAAAGACTTAAAGCTGAAATGGGACTTTAATAAAACATAAAAAACAGGAGGCTTTCAAAATGGAAGAAAAAAAGAAAAGAAATTCGATTGCCGTACTTATCCCTATTCTTGTAGCGCTTATCGGTGCTATTACATCTGTAGCTTATATTGTATTCAGAATGAGCAGCAACAGAAGCTACGAAGAACAGTGGAAAGACTATGACGAATGCGGAATTTGATATGAATCGAATCAGGGACGCTCTAAAAATAGAGCGTCCCTCAATTTTTTTACGGTAAAATAAAATAAGGGCATTAGATAATGCCCTTATTTGTATTTATAAGCTTAAATTATCTTTTTTTACTTGCAATTTCGTCAAGAAGCTTGTCAAGTAAGTCTCCTGCGGACATTGAACCCAAATCGCCTTCACGTCTTGAGCGTACGGAAACTGTTTTTGTTTCAGCTTCATTATCTCCTGCAATGATCATGTAAGGTACTTTTTCAAGCTGTGCCTGTCTTATTTTGTATCCCATTTTTTCAGCTCTGTCGTCAATAGTACATCTTATACCGGCAGCTTCAAGCTTTGCAGAAATTTCATTGACAAACGGAAGATGCCTGTCTGCAATCGGAATAAAGCGAACCTGTTCAGGAGCGAGCCACAGCGGAAATGCTCCGGCATATTTTTCAATAAGCAGGGCAAGAGTTCTTTCATAACAGCCAAGAGAGGATCTGTGGATAATGTACGGTGTTTTTCTTGAACCGTCAACATCAATATATTCCATACCGAATTTTTGTGCAAGGAGCATGTCAATTTGAATCGTAATAAGAGTGTCCTCCTTGCCGTGAACGTTCTTGATCTGGAAATCAAGCTTAGGACCGTAAAACGCCGCTTCATCAATACCTATAGTATAATTTATTCCAAGATGATCCAGAATTTTACCCATTAGCTCCTGAGCTTCATTCCACTGTTCCGGAGTACCCTCATATTTTTCGGTATTGTTAGGATCCCATTGAGAGAAACGGTAAGTTATATCTTCCTCAAGACCTAAAACGTCTAGGATATATCTTGCAAGCTCCAGACAGCCTTTAAATTCTTCTTCCAGCTGTTCCGGACGAAGGATAAGGTGTCCTTCGGCGAGAGTAAACTGTCTTACACGGATAAGACCGTGCATTTCACCGCTGTCCTCATTTCTGAAAAGAGTAGAAGTTTCGCCAAGTCTCATAGGGAGGTCACGGTAGGAACGCTGTCTGTTTAAAAATACCTGATACTGGAACGGACATGTCATTGGACGCAGTGCCAGACATTCTTTAGTTTCGTCGTCAGGATCACCCAAGACGAACATACCGTCACGGTAGTGATCCCAGTGACCGGAGATTTTATAAAGGTCGGATTTTGCCATATAAGGAGTTTTAGTAAGGAGATATCCTCTTTTTTCTTCTTCGTCTTCGATCCATCTCTGAAGAAGCTGGATCACTTTTGCACCCTTAGGGAGCATTATCGGAAGTCCCTGACCGATGTAGTCAACAGTTGTAAACAGCTCAAGTTCACGTCCGAGCTTGTTGTGGTCACGCATTTTAGCGTCTTCAAGGGCTTTGAGATGTTCTTCAAGCTGTGACGCTTTCGGGAATGCCGTTGCATAAACACGGGACAGCATTTTGTTTTTTTCCGAACCTCTCCAGTAAGCGCCTGTACATGAAAGCAGCTTGAATGCTTTTACCGGAGCAGTTGTCATAAGGTGCGGACCGGCGCACAGGTCGGAGAATTCTCCCTGTTTGTAAAATGAAATAGGTTCGCCTTTTTCCGCATGCTCCTGACAAAGCTCGACTTTGTAGATCTCTCCCTGTTCTTCAAGAGTTTTTATAGCGTCCTCAGGGGACATTTGATAGCTTTCCAGCGGAATGCCTTCCTTAACGATTTTCTTCATTTCAGCTTCGATTTTTGTCAGTTCTTCTGCTGTGAACGGTTTTTCAAGGTCGAAATCATAGTAGAAACCGTTGTCGATTGCCGGACCGATTGCAAGCTTTGCATTTGGATAAAGTCTTTTTACTGCCTGTGCAAGAATATGGGAAGCCGTGTGCCAGAAAGTCTTTTTACCCTCAATTGAATCAAAAGTCATGACTTCAAATTCACAGTCACTGTCAATAACTGTCCTCAGATCCTTTACTTCGCCGTTGATTTTAACACAGCATGCAGCCTTGTAAAGTCCTGCGCCTATGCCCTTGATGATTTCCGCAGCGGACGCTGCCGATTCAATTTCACGGATACTTCCGTCTTTTAACGTTAATTTTATCATTTTATATTCCTCCATAAATTAATATTTTTTATACAAAAGGGAAATTAAAATCCCCTTTCCTTAAGGTCGTGAACAACGCCTACATAAAATTCTCTAACGTCAAAGCCTTCAATATTTTCACGGTTTAAGTCTATAACGTCGCCATGGGAAATACCCCTGTTTCCGGATGGTTCAAGAAAAGTAAATTTTTCTCCCCATTTCATTGATGCTTCGGAAACCAGACCGTCGTTCGCACCGTCGAACATCTTTACAAACATAGAAGAAAGATTTAAAGGAAACTGACCGTTGTACGCCTTTTTCATTTTTGAGCCGATACTCTGGTAAAAAACCTCAGGAGAATCGGGACATTTTTCATTTAAATCACGGCAGCTAGAAGCGGTCAGATCATTTACGGCTGCAAGAAAATCGGGATCAGTATCTCCAAGCTTTTTAAGAGCCTTATTGTACTTGTCCGCGACTCCCTGACGGAAAGAATCGGGAACCTTATTTAAAAGATATTCAGCAAACTGACAGCCCTTGTGAGGAGTATTCACAGTTGTAAGACTTGCGGTATATTTGTCAGCTCCCAGACAGCTTATTGCATATCTTGAATCAAGACCTCCCTTTGAGTGAGCAATGATGTTTACTTTTCCGCAGCCGGTATCGTTAACGATAGTGCGGATTTTTTCCGTCAGTTCCCTGGCGCTTTCTTCAACGGATGCCGCCGACTGCTGTCCGCCGTAATATATTTTTGCACCATTGCTGATAAGTGTTTCAGGAATTCGTCCCCAGTAGTTAAAAAAGTTTGAATCACGGAAAAATACGCCGTGAACCAACAGAATAGGATATTTAGTATCGCATACTTTCTGTTCTTTTCGTTTATCTTCAAGCTGACGTTTTCCAAGTTCAAATTTGTATTCACGGTCTGTTACTGAAATAATTTTTATCAGCAGAATTAAGTGTATAACGGGAATCATGCCGAAAATTATTCCAAGTACTCTCCACTTGATTCCAAGCTGGGCGGAAGTACAGTAAACACGGATAATACCGTTCCAGAAAAGCACAAATTCACAGCAGACTACAATAACAGAATTAATAATTATATCCTTTACTTCAAAATCAAATAGGAAAATCAGTAAAAAAAGTAAAATAACGCTGAGTATTGCAGTTGCAAGAAAAACCTTTAAAATTCTTGTTCCGCCATACAGCATTTTTGTTTTAAATGAATTTTGCTTTTTGAATGACGGAAAAATGTTGAATACTATAAACCACAATCCGCCTAAAACGGTAAAAAGTACTGAAAAAATACTAAAATCAGCAAATTCCATAATTGCATAGCAGTTTAAAACTGCAAATATTATAATTGAATGTATTGCCGTCATATATCCCCCTTATCAAAAACAAAACGCCCCTCGGACGCAAAAAGTCCAAGGGGCGATAATAACCGCTGTTCCACCCTTTTTCACAGAATACAGACATATTCTGCCTTAAAAAGCCGTTTTGTAACGCAAACGAAACGCCGGGTATTAACCGGACTCAAAAGGCGGTGTATTCAAAATCTGTTACAGTCCTGCTTTCAGCCGATGACAGAACCTCTCTGAGTAAGCTTTGACAATGAATCTTCCTTTTTCACAGTTTTAAAATATTTTATGTTTTTATGCTAACATAATTTTAGATTATTGTCAAGTAATTTTTTAAAAATATTTTTTTATGAATAATGAAGAATTTAGTGCAGAAAATAGTCTGTGAAAGGAGCGAATAGAATGGTAACAAAAAAAGAATACAGTGAAATGAGTAAAAAAGCGTCCCCAAATTCCAGAAGCTGGGTTAATGTACCTATGGCATTTTTGATTGGCGGACTGATTTGTACACTTGGCGAAGTCATTCTCAACATTTTCACTCATTACGGTGCGGAAAAGGAAGCAGCAGGCGCATGGGCGTCGATAATACTGGTATTCCTAAGTGCACTTTTTACCGGACTGGGAATTTACGAAAAGATTGCCAAGCATGCAGGTGCAGGAACGCTGGTACCGATCACAGGATTTGCTAACGCAGTGGTATCATCGGCGATAGAATCAAAGTCCGAGGGACTGATACTGGGTGTGGGTGCGAAAATTTTCACCATTGCAGGACCTGTCATACTTTACGGTACAACGGCATCGGTAATTTACGGAATTATTTATTATTTCTTTATCAGGTGAGCCTAAAGCCCGCCTGATTTATTTTTTTCCTGTAATTCCAAAAATTCATCGGCAAGTTTTAAAGCGTCGTCATAGGTTTCCAGACTATAGCATTTTGCACGGAATCCCGCAGCGCCGTAAAGTCCTTTCATGTACCACGAAGCGTGTTTTCTTGCTTCTTTCATAGCTCTCTGTTCGTTTTCTTGTCCGGACTGCTTCAGTATCAGACGGATATGATAAAGCATAACTTCCATTCGCTCCTCAATTTTAGGCGGAGTATACGGAAGATTTTCAAAATAGCTGTCAATTTCCCTGAAAATAAAAGGATTTCCGTAGGTGGCACGTCCTATCATTACAAGATCGCAGCCTGTTTGTTTATACATATCAAGACAGCTTTCAAGACTGTCTACGTCTCCGTTTCCTATTACGGGTACTGAAACGCTTTCCTTGACTTTTTTTATAATGTCCCAGTCGGCTTTTCCCGAATACATTTGGTCTTTGGTTCTGCCGTGGACTGCAACAGCGTCAGCGCCTGCCTGTTCCATAGCAACGGCAAATTCCACGGCGTTTACGGAATCCTTATTCCAGCCCTTACGGAATTTTACCGTTACAGGTACTCCCGAAACGCTTTTTACTGCTTTTACGATTTCCGCCGCACGGTCAATATCTTTCATCAAAGCGCTGCCTGAATTATTGTTTACCACTTTCGGTACGGGACACCCCATGTTAATATCCAGTATGTCAGGGGCATATGACATGCATATTTCTGTCGCTTTTTTCATAAATTCCGGATCGTCTCCAAAGAGCTGCAAAGCCATAGGACGTTCGCCGTCTGTTACAGTGCAAAGCTCGGCAGTTTTTTTGTCATTGTAGCAAAGTCCCTTTGCGGAAATAAGCTCGCTTACCGTATAACATGCACCGTACTCACGGCAAAGGGTTCTGTAGGCTCTGTCGGCGACCGAAGCCATTGGGGCAAGAGCTGCAGTCTTTTTTATTTTTACTTTTCCAATACTAAAATATTTCATGATTCTACTCCGATTTAGCTTTCTTTAAAGAAAGCTAATAAAAAGAATTTTTTAAAAAAACAAGTTTCTTTATAATTTCTTTTCTTAACTTTCTTGTTTCGCAACAAGAAAGTTACAAAGAAATGCGCCCACTCAAACGCCGTGGGCGGCTTGCGGCACATAAAGTGCCGAATTTTATCCGTCATACGGTTTTTGAACTAATTGGTCTCCACGTAAAAGGCAAGACGTAACATTTAAAATTTACGCCCATGTAAGATGGGCGATACTAAGCGGAGAACGCAAGTGGCAAAAACGTCTCAGCACAGTTTTGGGAGAGTACCTTGTGTGATAGTTTACTATTAATTATGCAGTCGTTACATTTTTTGCTTCTTTTTTTGTGTGAACAAAAAAGAAGTGTGTTTCTTTGTTACTTTCTTTGCACAAGCAAAGAAAGTCAGAAAAAAGATTTATTTTAGTTTATTTTTTATGTGAATCGGGATTATCAGTTCTGCCCATAAGATAGTCGATAGAACAGTCAAAAAAGTTTGCTATACTTTCTATTATAAATATAGATGGAGTATAATCTCTTTTTTCTAAGTCATATATAAAACTTTTACGTATTTTGCAAGCAGTAAGCATTTTTGATATAGATATATTGTTTGATTTACATGTTTCCTTTATTTTTTGTGCTATTTGTGCATTAGTCATATAATAATACCTCTGTTTTTATGAAAATAGTCAAAGTTTGCGTAATAATACGTAAATAAGGTTGACTTTGCGCAAATTTACGTATATAATATAAATAAACTATTTAAAATATCCTAAAAAATACTACTAATCTTAATTATAGCATTATTTTTGGTGATTCGTCAACGGCTAAATTTATTATTCATCTCTTCTTGGATACGCTTTTAAAAAAGCGTATCCAAAACATATTTGTCATTTTCTTTGATTGTGCAAAGAAAAGAACCAAAGAAACAAGTTTCTTTATAATTTCTTTTCTTAACTTTCTTGTTTCGCAACAAGAAAGTTACAAAGAAATGCGCCCACTCAAACGCCGTGAGCGGCTTGCGGCACATAAAGTGCCGAATTTTATCCGTCATACAGTTTCTGAACTAATTGGTCTCCCCGTAAAAGGCAAGACGTAACATCAAAAATTCACACCTAAGTAAGATGGGCGATAATTAAGCGGAGAACGCAAGTAGCAAAAACGGCTCAGCACAGTTTTGGGAGAGTACCTTGTGTGATAGTTTACTATTAATTATGCAGTCGTTACATTTTTTGCTTCTTTTTTCGTGTGAACAAAAAAGAAGTGTGTTTCTTTGTTACTTTCTTTGCACAAGCAAAGAAAGTCAGAAAAAGATTTATTTCAGTTTATTTTTATGTGAATCGGGATTATCGGTTCTTCCAAGAAGATAATCAGTGGAGCAATCAAAGTAGTTTGCAATTTTAATTAAATTTTCACCATTAGGAATTGCACCATTCTTCCATTTTGTTATAATGCCCGATGATATGCCAATTTCTTTTCCTAATGGATTTGGTTTTATGCCCTTTTTTAAACATAAATTATAAAATCGATCCCAAAACATAAATTAACCTCTTTTATATAAATCTCATAAAATTGAGTTTATAGGATTGTGCAATTATACAAATTTTTATTAATAATCTTGATTTTCTCATAAAAGTGAGATATAATATATTTAAGCTATTGAAAAGGTTTAAATGCCTAAGTAGATACTTAATTATAATTATAGCATTATTTTGGTGTATTCGTCAATGGTTACAATAAAAGAAAGAGAGTGAAGAAAGTGTATAAGGCCTTGAGATTAAAAAGTCTTATGAAGCAAAGAGGAATTTCTATAGAAAAGCTTGCCTTAGATTTAAATTTAAGTGAAGAAAATATAATACTATTCCAAAATAATATATTTAATGCCGATATTGACGTATTGATACTTTTGGCGGATTATCTTGATGTTTCTGTTGATTATCTTATGGGCAGAACTGATAATACCGATTCACATAAGAAAAAGTAAAATATTCACATTATTTAAGTAAATTTGCGAGTCTTTAAAAAGAAAATCAAGTCAATAAAATTCGGCATAAAAGTTTTGGTTCCGCTTTTTTAAATTTTTTCTTCGATTCTCTGTAAAGTAAACCATCGTGAATTAATTAGAATATTCAAGTTAACTAAATTCGATATAAAAGTTTTTTGCTTACTTTTTTTCAAAAAAGTAAGAGCTTTTTCAAAAAGCGGTAGAGTTTTATAAAAAAATCTGTTATAATAGTAAGGATAGATTACTGAATAACTGGAGAAATTATTATGAAATTGCTTGCAATAGACGGAAACAGCATAATGAACCGTGCGTTTTACGGTATCAGAGCGCTTACCAATAAAAAAGGCGTTTACACTAACGCTCTGCTGGGATTTATGAATATTTACTTTAAAAATGCGGACGAAGTAAGGCCAGACTGCGTTGCAGTGGCTTTTGATCTGAGATCTCCCACATTCCGCCATAAGGCGGTGGCGTCCTATAAGGCGAACAGAAAGGGTATGCCCGAAGAGTTGGCACAGCAAATGCCTCTTATAAAAGAAATCCTGACCGCTATGGGTATTAAAATAGTTGAGTGTGAGGGTTTTGAGGCTGACGATGTACTGGGTACTCTTTCAAAGATGTGTGCCGACAGCGGAAATGAGTGCCATATTCTCACAGGCGACAAGGACAGCTTACAGCTTGTTAACGATAAAGTTACAGTACGCCTTGCAACTACCAGAGAAACAATTATTTACACTCCGGAAAAGTTTCGTGAGGATTACGGCTTTGAACCGATCAATCTGATAGATTTAAAGGCGCTTATGGGGGATAGTTCCGATAATATTTCAGGAGTTGCAGGAATCGGACAAAAAACTGCGACAACGCTTATCACTAATTGGACTACAATAGAAAATCTTTATGATAATCTGGAAAATGCGGGACTTACAAAAGGCGTTTTTACAAAGCTTGAAAACGGCAGAGAAGCGGCAAAGGAGAGCAAGTGGCTTGCGACTATACGTCTGGACGCTCCTGTTGACAGCAATCTGGAGGATTATGCTATCGCACAGCCTGATAATGAAAAGCTTAGTGAAATCCTCACAGAACTGGAAATGCTGAGACTTTTGCAGAAGTTAAATCTTAAACCGTCTGAAATCAAGGAAGAAGAAAAAGTTAAGGCTACTGAAATAAGCGCCGAACAAAAAGAGCTTGACCAACAAAAGCTGTCGGAGCTTTTAAAAAATGAAAATCTGGATTGTCTTTACAGAGATAATATTTTGCAGATATATGAAAAAATCAGCGATGAGAAATGCGTTATTTACACTACGGAAAACAGAGAGTATATTTCAACACTTATGGCAAGCGATGTTGAAAAATATACTTTCGGGGCAAAGCCGCTGTACAAGCTTTGCTTTGCGGAGAATAAATCTCTTGAAATGATGTCGCTGGACGCTGAAATCGCCGCATATCTGCTTGACCCATCCTCTGCTGAATACAGTATTGAAAAGCTTTGCCTGCGCTACGGCTCGCCCTATTACAGCTCTGCCGGAGAATGGGCGGATATAGTTAGTCTGCCGGAGCTTTGCGCAGCACTTATAAAGGAAATTGATTCACAGGGTATGACTGAGCTTATGTATGGAATCGAACAGCCGCTGACAGAGGTTTTAGCTTCAATGGAGTATACGGGAGTAAAGGTAGATGTAGAGGGTGTAAAGCGGTTCGGGGAAACTCTTACAGACGAAATTGAAGGAATTGAATCTCAGATTTATTTTATGTGCGGTAAGGAATTTAATATAGCGTCCCCAAAACAGCTTGGTGAAATACTTCATGAGATGGGACTTCCCTTAAAAAAGAAAACCAAAAACGGTTTTTCCACCAATGCGGAGGTACTGGAAGAGCTGCGTGACAAGCACCCTGTGATCGACCTTGTTCTCCGTTACCGTCAACTGACAAAGCTTAATTCTACCTATGTGGAGGGACTTCTCAAAACCGTTGAATCTGACGGCAGAATCCATACGGTTTTCAAACAGACTGAAACAAGAACAGGCAGAATTTCTTCAACTGAACCGAATATGCAGAACATTCCTGTAAGAACCGAACTGGGACGTGAAATGCGTAAATTTTTCATTGTGCCCGAGGGAAAAACTCTCCTTGACGCCGATTACAGTCAGATTGAACTTAGAATAGTAGCGCATATTTGTAATGATCCGGTAATGATAAAGGGCTTTTCAGAGGGAGCTGATATCCATACCTCCACTGCGGCACAGGTTTTCGGTCTGCCGGAGGAAATGATAACGCCTGAAATGAGAAGTGCAGCAAAGGCTGTCAATTTCGGAATTATATATGGTATCGGAGCATTTTCACTTTCAAAGGATATAAATGTAAGTGTTTATGAAGCAAAAAAATATATAGACGATTATCTTCACAATTTCCCTAATGTAGAAAAATTTATGAATGATACCGTTGAAAATGCAAAGAAAAACGGGTATGTTACCACTATGTTCGGCAGAAAGCGTTATGTACCGGAGCTTTCCGCTTCAAATAAAAACATGCAGGCGGCAGGCAGAAGAATCGCTATGAATACGCCTATACAGGGCAGTGCGGCAGATATTATTAAAATAGCTATGGTAAGAGTTTACCGACGTTTAAAAGAGGAAGTGCCTGATGCAAGATTGATCTTACAGGTACACGATGAACTGATAGTTGAGTGCGATGTAAAGGACGCCGAAGCTGCGGGAAAAATTCTTTCCGAGGAAATGACAAATGCCTGTGAGCTTAAAGTACCCCTTACTGCCGACGTAAACAGAGGTGACAGTTGGTATGAAGCTAAAGGCTGATATTATAAAATGCGGATTTGATGAACTAAAAAAAATTGCGGAGATTGAAAGTAAGTGCATTCCCGACGGTTGGTCGCTGAAAGCCTTTGAGGACTGGTTTGAAGAGAAAAAAACTGTAGTCTTTGCGGCGGTATGCAACGGAGAGATGATCGGATTTGCAAACGGTTCATGGGTTATTGACGAGGGAGAACTGTTAAATATTGCGGTTTTGGAAAAATACAGACGTCAGGGATTGGCTGAAATTCTCCTTAAAACACTTGAGAATTTTTTTACCGAAAAGAATATTACCGTAATTTATTTGGAAGTCAGGGAGAAAAATCAGTCTGCACTGTCTTTTTATGAAAAACATGGTTTTATCAAAAACGGATTCAGAAAAAACTACTACAGAAATCCTGTTGACAACGGAGTTCTGATGATGAAAAAAATAGGTGATAAATATGCTTATACTGGGAATTGAAAGCTCCTGTGACGAAACTGCGGCGGCAGTTTCCGAAAACGGGACAAAAATACTTTCCTCGGTCATATCTACTCAGATCGAGGAACACAGAAAATACGGCGGAGTAGTACCTGAAATTGCTTCACGCCGTCATTGCGAGAATATACTGGGAGTTGTTAAAAAGTCCCTTAAGGACGCAGGAAAAACTCTTGACGAAATTGACGCAGTCGCCGTGACCTACGCTCCGGGATTGATAGGCGCTCTTTTGGTGGGAGTAAATTTCGCCAAGGGACTTGCTATGGCGTCGGATAAGCCTCTTGTACCTGTGCATCATATATCGGGTCATATTGCCGCAAACTACATTGCTCATTCGGACCTTAAACCGCCTTATTTGTGTCTGGTGGCAAGCGGCGGTCATTCTCACATTGTTGAGGTACTGGATTATACAAAGTTCCATGTTGTGGGACGTACCAGAGACGATGCGGCAGGAGAATGCTTTGACAAATGTGCAAGAGCCATGGGATTTCCGTATCCCGGCGGAGTACATATAGATAAGGCGTCTGTTTCTGGAAACAAGGATGCTTATGAGCTTCCCCGTCCAAAGGTTACGGGAAGCGAGTTTGATTTCAGTTTTTCAGGACTTAAAACTGCTGTAATAAATCTGCTTCACAATTCACAGCAGAAGGGTATTGAGATAAATAAGAACGACTTAAGTGCGGGTATTCAGTATACTATATCCGATATACTCTGTGAAAAAACCATGGCGGCGGCGGAAATGCTGGGATATAAGACTATTGCCGTGGCAGGGGGAGTGTCTGCAAACAGCGGAGTAAGAGCGGCATTTGAAAAGGCGTGTGCTGAGCGTGACATGAAGCTTTATCTTCCTCCTTTGAACCTATGCGGCGACAATGGAGCAATGATCGCCTGTCAGGGGTATTATAACTATCTCGCCGGACAGCGTGGGGACGAGAGTCTTAATGCAGTTGCAACGCTTTCTCTGGAAGAAATCTGACTTACTTTTTTCCGCTTTTTGAAAAAAGCTTGGCAAAAACTTTAATGCCGAGCAAAAGCAACTTGAAACAGTTTTTAAAGACTCGCAAAGTTAATTTTATAAAGAATTGAAAAAAAATTTTGAAAAAAGTTGGCAAAAACTTTTAAATCGTCTATTGAACTCTTTTTTCTTGTTCATTTCTTGTCTCGTGACAAGAAACGAACCAAAGAAACACGTATTTTACTTTCTTTCATGTGAAAGAAAGTAAAACAAAGAAAAACATTATCCGTCATACAGTTTCTGAACTAATAGGTCTCCCCATAAAAGGCAAGACGTGACATCAAAAATTCACGCCCAAGTAAGATGGGCGATACTAAGAGGAAAACGTAAGTTGCAGACATGTCTCAGTACAGTTTTGGGAGAGTTCCTTGCGTGATAGTTTAAAAGGGCTGCGCAGTCGTTACATTTCTTTGCTTCTTTCTTTGGTGTGAACAAAGAAAGAAGTGCATTTCTTTGTTACTTTCTTGTTGCAAGACAAGAAAGTTAAGAAAAGAAGCTTTAAAGAAACTTGTTTCTTTGGGCAATCAAAGAAAATGACAAATGTGTTATGTTATAAAGCGGATTAAATAAAGTACACGACTGGAAAACAGTTGTCCTTTGTGAAAAAACAATGAAAATTGTTATAAATTTCACAAATCAAAGGAAATTCTATTGACAACTATTTCAAAAAATATTATAATATAAAAATGAAACAAAAATTTTTAAAGAATAACTGCATTATTGCAGAAAAATACATACAATAATAAATATGCAGTTAAATTATCAAGGAGGATTATTACCATGTCACTGACAAAGAACCCCAACGTTTTAAAATGGGTTGAAGAAATGACAGCCCTTACAAAGCCTGATAAGGTAGTTTGGATCGACGGAAGCAAGGAGCAGATCGACGCTCTTAAAGCGGAAGCAATCTCAACAGGCGAAATGATTGAACTCAATCAGGAAAAGCTTCCGGGATGTCTGTACCACAGAACTCTTCCAAACGACGTAGCAAGAGTTGAAGACAGAACTTTTATCTGCTGCAAGAATAAGGAAGACGCAGGTCCGACAAACAACTGGATGGATCCGGACGAAATGAAGGCAATGCTGACACCTATGTACGACGGTGCTATGAAGGGCAGAACAATGTATGTTATCCCTTACTCAATGGGTCCTATCGGCTCTCCTCTCGCTAAGGTAGGCGTTGAAGTTACTGATTCTATCTACGTTGTTCTTAACATGAATATCATGACAAGAATGGGTAAACAGGCTTTTGAAAACCTCGGCGACGAATCAAACGATTTCGTTCGCGGTCTGCATTCAAAGGCTGATGTTGATCCTGAAAAGAGATATATCGTTCAGTTCCCTGAAGATAATGCAATCTGGTCAATTAACTCCGCTTACGGCGGTAATGTACTTCTGGGTAAGAAGTGCTTTGCACTCAGAATCGCTTCATATCAGGGCAAGAATGAAGGCTGGATGGCTGAACATATGCTTATCTTAGGCGTTAAGAAGCCTGACGGTGAAGTTAAGTATATCACAGCTGCATTCCCATCAGCATGCGGTAAGACAAACCTTGCTATGCTTATTCCGCCGGAAGGCTATAAAAAGGACGGCTATGAAGTATTTACAGTCGGCGACGATATCGCTTGGATGAAGCAGGGCGAAGACGGCAGACTTTATGCTATCAATCCTGAAAACGGATTCTTCGGCGTTGCTCCCGGTACTAATGAAAAGTCTAACTACAATGCGCTTGCTTCAACAATGAAGGACACTATTTTCACAAACGTTGCTATCAATAATGATGACAATACAGTTTGGTGGGAAGGTCTTGACAAGAATCCTCCTGAAAACGCAACCGAATGGAAAGGCGAAAAGGTTAACGGTAAGGAATTTACTGCTAACGGAAACAAGCTTGCTCATCCAAACTCAAGATTTACAGCTCCTGCAAAGAACTGTCCTTGCATTTCACCTGAATTTGATAATCCGGCAGGTGTTCCTATTTCAGCTATTATCTTCGGCGGCAGACGTGCTTCAACAACTCCGCTGGTATATCAGTCATTTGACTGGACACACGGAACATACATGGGTTCCGCTGTATCTTCAGAAACAACAGCTGCTGCAACAGGCGCTGTAGGCGTACTGAGACATGACCCAATGGCTATGAAACCGTTTATCGGATACAATGTAGGCGATTACTGGGCACACTGGCTCGAAATGGGCGAAAAGCTCGGCGATAAGGCTCCTAAGATTTTCAATGTAAACTGGTTCAAGCAGGATGAAAACGGAAACTTCATCTGGCCTGGATTCGGCGATAACATGAGAGTACTCGACTGGATCATCAAGAGATGTGAAGGAACTATCGACGCTGATGAAACAGCTATCGGATATATTCCTAAGAAGACTGATATCAACGTTGAAGGTATCGAAGACGAGGTTACACCTGAAATCATGGATAAGCTTCTTGCAGTTGATAAGGATCTCTGGACTAAGGAAATTGCAGAAATGCGCAGATACTATAAGGAAGATATCGCTGATAAGGGCGGTAAGGTACCTGAAGCGCTTATCAAGGAACTTGACAAGCTTGAAGAAAGACTTGCAAAATAATAAAAATATCAATCAAATAACTGCAAAAATCTCCTATGGTAAATCCATAGGAGATTTTTTTGGGAAATCGAAAAAATTTCAAACGCTTTCAAGTATAATTTTAGAAGAATCTTCTCCTCTCAGAGCTATAACAGCTCCTCTTATAAGATATGCTACAGGATCTCCCGAAGGACTTTTTTGCAGACACAAAACTTCAGTACCCTCAATTAAACCTATATCCTGCAAACGTCTCCTCATAGAACCGTTTATTTTAAGCTCTGCAACACGTCCTGAACTGCCCTCATTCAGGGAAGAAAGCGTTTTTATATTATTTATCATAATGAAAACTCCGTTGCTTAAGTATTTAAAGCGGACAAATAATTGCAGTCCGCTCATTATTATAATATTCCCTCCGGAGCTAACAGGTTACAAACAATTGAAAATTACTCAATTCAACATTAATTAACAAAAAACGGACTTGAAAATTCAAGTCCGTCACTATTATTTTCTTCTTGAACCGTTTTTACGTTCTGTACTGCGTTTAAGAGCACAAATTTTCTCTTCGCTGTTCTGCTTAAAACGAGTCAGCATTTCCTCAAAGCCAAGCTCCGACATAGGAGGCTTTTTCTTAGGCTCCCAG
Organism: Porcipelethomonas ammoniilytica; assembly: GCF_025567485.1. Taxonomy (NCBI): domain Bacteria; kingdom Bacillati; phylum Bacillota; class Clostridia; order Eubacteriales; family Oscillospiraceae; genus Porcipelethomonas; species Porcipelethomonas ammoniilytica. The sequence goes on from NZ_JAOQKH010000004.1 coordinate 28,363, forward strand.
ACGTTAGGTCTGCGTTCCTGACGCTTTGCGGGTTTAAGAGTTTCCTCAGTATTTTCAGTTGCTTTCTTTATTGAAAGACCGATTTTTCCGTCCTCGCCGATATTAAGTACCTTAACCTTGACTTCCTGGTTTTCAGTAAGGTAATCCTTAACGTCTTTAACAAATGAATTGGCTATTTCGGAAATATGTACCATACCCGTACCTGCGCCTTCAATTTCAACAAATGCACCGTACTGAGCTATTCCTTTTACTTTACCGTCATATATTTTACCTACTTCGAGCTGCATAATAATAAAAATCCCCCTGTTAATGAAAATTATAAAAGCTTAAAAAGCTAGTTTCTTGATGTATCATAATATCTTCGTTCATCCGGATATGCATAATTCATATCTTCAATAGCCAGCTTTTTCATGTAAGCGTTCATATCGTCGTCTTCAAGAATCCTCTGCAACTCAACATTTTCAGCTTCGACTTCTTCCGTCTTATTGACAATAGAATTAAGTTCCTTCTGCATTTCCGCCAGACTGGACTGAGTAATAATAATAGAAATTATACATCCGATCACAGCGGCAATAATAATAAGCTTGCTGATAAGGCTAAACATGCCCTTTTTTCGTTTTTTTCTTATAGTTCTGGACGCCAAGTTTTTTCACGTTCTTTCTTTTATTCTTTTTTTCCTTATTACTATTATACAACAAATTGGTATCATCAATCAAGAGGGTTTCACTATTTTTTTTATTACTTTTTATATTTTGGAGACTTCCAACAAAAATAGTCCTGATTTTTTCACATATAAGTACAAACTTTTTTAACAGCGGTCTGAAAATTCTTAAAAGCGCTCTTTTTATAAAACCTATAATTTTCCTCAGTATACCCGTTACGACTGTTCCCGCAGTAACATAGTAAAGAATGAAGCCGATAAGATTACCGGCGCAGTAATAGAATCTGAATTCGCTGCGGGCCATAGATATGGTAAAGCACATCAGAAACACACCGTAAAGACAGAAAAAAAGTATATCTTCCAGTGCAGCCGCAATTTTATTGTGATGAATGATCATTCTTATAACACGAAAAATATCGAAAACAATTCCGATGGGTATACCGAAAGCGCATGACAGCAGAAATAACTGAAGCTGCTGACCGGAAGTAAAAAAGCTTTCCAGACCCTCCATAATTCACCGCCTAACGAAACAGCTTACCAAGCATAGAAACTGTTCCTCTTTTATCCTTATCTCCGTAATTAAGCGCCCATATATCGCCGTCAATTGTCATATCTCCGGTTTCAACGCTCATGGAATTAATATGAAGTTCTCTTCCACGTATAACAAGTTCGCCCATTTGAGTGTAAAGAGAAATGCAGCGTTCATCAAAGCTGTCCACATCTGTCACTCCTGAAATGGTAAGACTTTTTCTGTTTTCCATAATAACATTGTGTACAGTTCTCTGATTTTTTTCATCATTGGTCATTTTTTATTTCTCCTTTGATTTTGTTTACAATTATATATATTACACTTTTTAAAAAATTATTACTGTTTTTATTGACACAAATCAAAATATGATGTATAATTAATTGAAAACGATTTTCATATTCATGTTTAAGGAGTAAAAAGGATTTATGAAACATATTTTATCTGCTGTTATGTCAGGAATACTGCTGATTTTCTGTCTTACAGCATGCAGTACAGATTCAGATAATTTAAACGAAAATAATGACAAGCTTCAGATAGTAACCACAATTTTTCCTGAATACGATTGGGTAAGAGAAATTTTAGGAGAAAAAGCGGATAATGCAGAAGTAACATTTCTTCTTGAAAGCGGAGTGGATATGCATAGCTTTCAGCCGTCTGTAGAGGATATTCTTAAAATTTCAGAATGCGATATGTTTGTGTATGTTGGCGGAGAATCAGATCAGTGGGCTCAGGACGCTCTCAAGGAAGCCTCAAACAAGGATATTGTCGCTGTAAATCTGCTTGAGGTGTTGGGAGATTCAGTCAAGGAAGAAGAAATATTAGAGGGCATGGAGCATGAGGACGAAGAGGAATCGGAACCGGACGAACATGTATGGCTTTCATTAAAAAATGCGGAGACATTCTGTAATTACATTACGGACAAGTTAAGCGAAATCGACGCAGAAAACGCAGAGATTTATAAACAGAATAATAATTCTTATGTTGAAAAGCTTTCCGCACTTGATGAAAAGTATCAAAGGGAAATAAGCTCGTCAAAAAGAGATGTTTTATTATTTGCCGACCGTTTTCCTTTCAGATATATGACGGACGATTACAGTCTTACATGTTACGCAGCTTTTCCTGGCTGCTCTGCGGAAACACAGGCAAGCTTTGAAACCATTACATTTCTTGCCGGAAAAATCAACGAACTCGGACTGACAAGCGTAATTACAATCGACGGTTCGGACAGTAAAATTGCCAACACTGTTATTAATGAAACACAACCAAAACATCTGAATATTTTAACGCTGGATTCCATGCAGTCGATCACTTCTAAGGATATAGAAAACGGCTTTACTTATTTATCGGTAATGGAAAACAATCTTGAAAATATAAAGACTGCTCTAAATTAAGGGGGAATTATAATGCCGCAGTTAGAATGCCGTAATCTGTCATTGGGATATGATTCAAAAGCAATAGTAAGCGATCTTAACTTTTCAATAAACAAGGGTGATTATCTGTGTATTGTAGGTGAAAACGGTTCGGGAAAAACAACGCTTATGAAAACTCTTTTGAATCTTCATTCTCCTCTCAGCGGAAGTATTATAACAGGAGACGGACTTAAAACAAATGAAATAGGATATCTTCCTCAGCAGACGGTAGTTCAAAGAGACTTTCCTGCGTCTGTTAAGGAAATTGTACTGTCCGGCTGTCAGGGACAATGCGGAATCAGACCTTTTTACAAAAAAGAAGAAAAAAATACAGCCCTTCAAAATATGGAGCGAATGGGAATAAGCAATCTTTCCTCACGCTGTTACAGGGAACTTTCCGGCGGTCAGCAGCAGAGAGTACTTCTTGCAAGAGCATTGTGCGCTACAAGAAAACTGCTTTTGCTGGACGAGCCTGTTTCCGGACTCGATCCTAAAGCTACAGCGGAAATGTACGATATCATTGAAGAGCTGAACCGTCGGGATAAAATCACAATAATTATGATTTCCCATGATATAAGCGCGGCTGTTAAATATGCAAGCCACATACTGCATATCGGAGATGAAATTTTTTTCGGTACAAAAGAAGAATATCTTAAAAGCAATGCAGGAGGTCAGTTTACCGGCAATGAAAGGAGTAATGAAAATTGAATGACATAGTAGAAAAATTCAGCTTTTATATGGAGCATTCCTTTGTACGCTATGCTTTGATTGTAGGCGTACTGATCGCTCTTTGTTCTTCTCTTCTGGGAGTTACGCTTGTTTTGAAACGCTTTTCATTTATAGGCGACGGACTTTCTCATACGGCGTTCGGAGCAATGGCGGTAGCCGCCGTACTGAATCTGACCAACGATATGCTTTTTGTTCTTCCTGCAACAGTCATTTGCGCCGTACTGCTGCTGAGAACGGGGAACAGTACTAAAATAAAGGGCGACGCTGCAATCGCTATGATCTCAGTAGGCTCGCTGGCAATCGGATATCTGCTGATGAATTTGTTTTCCACTTCTTCAAATCTTTCGGGAGACGTTTGCAGTACGCTGTTCGGTTCGGCTTCCATACTTACGCTGACAAAGGCTGAAGTATGGTTATGTATAATTTTATCGATCGTTGTGGTTTTGGCATTTCTGTTTTTTTATAATAAAATATTTGCAGTTACATTTGATGAAAATTTCGCAAAAGCTACGGGAACTAAAGCCGGAATTTACAATCTTCTTATAGCGGTAATTATTGCGGTTATAATAGTACTTGCAATGAATCTTGTAGGTTCTCTTCTGATATCTGCGCTGATTATTTTTCCTGCGCTTTCGGCAATGCGGATATTTAAAAGCTTTAGATCCGTTACGATATGTTCGGCGGTATTGTCAGTTTTCTGCGCACTGCTTGGTATTCTTATCTCAATTTTGTACGCAACCCCTGTGGGTTCGACTATAGTAGCTGTGGATATCGGAGCATTTGCAGTATTTTCGGCAGCCGGACTGATATTACAAAAAACCGGAAAATAAAGAAAGGGACGTTAAAACGTCCCTTTTACATTTTTATTGACAAAATCATAAGTATATGCTAAAATAATTTTATCTAATAGTGTTAGGTAAATTATAAAAGGAAAATTTACTATGAAATATGAAAAGCTTACTGAAATTTTAATGGAGTCCCTTAAAGACACATATTACAAATCCCCTATCACCAACTACGCATTCTTTTTACAAGGTGAACATAAGCTTCTTAATCATCTTTATATATGCGGCGAGGTTTATAAAAAACCTGCCGAGCTTTGCAGAGAACTTTATATGACCAGCGCAAGAGTATCAGCCGCACTGAAAATTCTTGAAAAAAAGGGTTATATTAAACGAAGAGCCTCTCAAAAAGATAAAAGAAACGTTATGGTATTCCTTACAGATAACGGAAAAGAATATATTGAAAATGTAAGAAAAAGTGTTTTCAATGAAATGAAAACAGCGCTTATGAATATGGGTGAGGACGCTGATGAATTTGTCAGCCTTATCAAAAGAGCAGCAGAAATTATTAATAAATCAGAAAGCGAGCTGATCGATAAAAATGAACATGAATGATTTTTTTGCCGGACAGGTTTTTAACGCCTACGAATATTTTGGATCACATAAAGAATCAGGACGTATTGTTTTCAGAACATTTGCTCCCAATGCCGCAAACGTATGTATATTCGGAAGCTTCAATAACTGGTCGGAAGAACCTATGACTCAGGAATCTTATGGAGTATACAGCTTTGTTTCAGACAGTGCAAATTTCGGAGATATGTATAAATATGTTATATACACAAAATCAGGCGAACGTTTTGAACACTGCGATCCTTACGGCTTCGGAATGGAACTGCGTCCTCAGTGGGCGTCTTATATAGTCGATTTGTCTGAATATAAATTTACTGATGACAAGTGGATGGAATGCAGAAATAAAAATTACAATTCTCCTATGAATATCTATGAGGTACATCTGGGTTCATGGTTGAATAATCCTCAGAATGAAAACGGCTGGTATAATTACAGTGAAATTGCAGACAAGCTTATTGAATATGCAAAAAAACATAAATATACTCATCTTGAATTTCTTCCCCTTTCCGAGCATCCGGCGGATTGCTCCTGGGGTTATCAGAACACTGGATTTTTCAGTCCTACTTCACGTTACGGCACTGCTGCACAGCTTATGGAGCTTGTTGATAAATGCCACAAAAACAATATCGGAGTAATTATGGATTTTGTTCCCGTTCACTTTGCTGTAGACGGCTACGGACTTGCACAATATGACGGCTCTTACCTCTATGAATATCCGCCGTCAGACGTGGGTATAAGCGAATGGGGAACATGCAACTTCAATCATTCAAGGAATGAAACCCGCTGTCTGGTACAGTCCGCAGCTAATTTCTGGCTGGAAAAATTTCATTTTGACGGTCTTAGAATGGACGCTATCAGCCGTGCAATTTATTGGGGAGGAGATCCGGCAAGAGGCGTCAACGAAAACACTGTAAGTTTCCTTAAAAATATGAATCTGGGACTTCAAAAGCTTCACCCTACAGCTATGCTGATAGCCGAGGATTCAACAGCATTCCCGAAAATTACCGCTCCTGTTGAATATGACGGTCTGGGATTTGATTACAAATGGGATCTTGGCTGGATGAACGATACCCTGGACTATTTTCGTATTGCCCCGTGGGAACGTCACAATCATTATCACAAGCTGACTTTCTCTATGGCATACTTTTACAACGAGCTTTTTATTCTCCCATTCTCTCATGATGAAACAGTACACGGAAAAGCAACCATAATTCAGAAAATGTACGGAGATTATCAAGATAAATTTCTACAGTGCCGGGCGCTTTACATGTATATGTACGCTCACCCCGGCAAGAAACTGAACTTTATGGGAAATGAATTCGGACAATTCAGAGAATGGTCAGAGGAACGTGAACAAGATTGGCAAATACTTCAATATCCTCTTCATGACGCTTTTCAAAAGTATATAACCAAGTTAAATGAAATATATTTAAAAAATCCTGCGCTACACAGCGGCGAATACAATATGGATAATTTCAGATGGATCATGTCTGACAACTGTGAACAGTGTGTTTATATTTTTGAAAGATCCTGCGGAGGAAGTACTGTTTTATGCGTATTTAATTTTTCCGGCATGAAACAGGAAGTATCGTTTACTCTGGGAAAAACCGTAAAGTTAAAGGAAATTTTAAACAGCCGCTGGGAAGATTACGGCGGAGATGTTCCACGGGGAACAAAAGCTGTAGAACCAAAAAAAGATATTTTTACTTTAACTGTAACTCCTCTGACAGGAAGTTTGTTTGAAGTGATTTAAAAGTTTTCCATAATAAAAATTAAAAAAGGACGGTTCAAAACCGTCCTTTTTTGTTATCCCATAATAACAGTAATTTTATTTACATCTGCAAGCTTTTCAGCTGGAACATAATTATCTTCAAGCTTTTCTCCGTTAAGAGTAATTTCACTGACTCCGCTCTGTACATGATTCGGATTCTGAATATCAATCGAAAGCTGTTTGCCTCTGAAATTTTTTTCAATTGTAAAACCGTCCCACTCTGACGGAATAGACGGAGCAATTACCAGTCCTTCCAAATCAGGTCTCATACCGCATATACCCTCAACACAGCCTACCATAACCGTAGACGCAGTACCGGTCAGCCAATGTACATGAGAACGTCCCTCAAAAGGAGATGCCTTACTCTCTGTAAACTGTCCGTGAGCATACGGCTCAATAACTCTTATCTCAGCCTTGTCATTCATTGCAGCAGGAGAGCTTTCCATAAAGTACTCAAAGGCTCTGTTACCATGTCCTGCAAGAGCTTCGGCCAGGATTATCCAACCCTGCGACTGTGAGAAAATACCGCCGTTTTCTTTGGTATCGTCATTGAAAATATGCATAAGCGCACCGTCAAAATAATGCTTTTTATAAGGAGGATCAAGCAGTTTTGCACCGTATGGCGTATTGAGAATTTCATGAACGCTGTCAAGGGCTTTTTCAGCCTGTTTATCAGACGCAAAACGTGAAATAACGCTCCAGCTTTGTGGATTCAGCCACATATTAGCTTCAGAATCGTTCTTAGCTCCAACGATAACGCCGTCCTCACGGATACCTCTTATAAATCTGTCCTCGTCCCAGCACTTATCCAGAGCGGCAGACAGTTCCCCCTGTACCTTATCAATATAGCTTATATAATCGCCGTCACCCTTTAATATAGCCATTTCTTTAATAACGCTCATTGCGTAGTAAAGCTGGAATGCAACAAATGTAGACTCACCTTTTGCACCGAGTCTTAAGCAATCGTTCCAGTCTGCATGGAGACCTGCCGGCATTGAGTGTGCACCGAGTCTTTCCATAGAAAATCTTATGGCATTTTTCAAGTGCTCATAAACAGTAGCTTCGCCTCCGTTTGCATAAACGATGACCTCATCTAAAAATGCCTTGTTTCCGCTTTCGCCCAGATACTTTACAATAGTCGGGAACAGCCACAGAGCGTCGTCTGCACGGTATGAAGGGTGTCCTGTTTCCTTAACATATTCCGGATCGTCAGGAGTATTTTCATGTCCGGCATTGTGTGTGAATTTAACCAGTGGAAGTCCTCCCCCGTTATCGACCTGCGCCGACAGCATAAATCTTATCTTTTCCGCTGCCATTTCAGGATCAAGATGAATTATACCCTGTATATCCTGTACTGTATCACGATAACCGTAACCGTTTCTCAATCCGCAGTAAACAAACGAAGCCGCTCTTGACCATATAAACGTAATAAAGCACTGGAATGCATTCCACACGTTTATCATGTTATTAAATTCTTCGCTTGGAGTATTGACCTGAAAACGATCGAGAGTGGAGTGCCAGTAATTTTTAAGCTCTTCTACTTCCCTGTCAACTTTTCCCTGTTCCTTGTATTCATTCAGAATAACAGCAGCTTCCTCACTTTTTCTTCTTCCAAGAATATAAATAAGTTCTGTAGTCTGTCCGGCTTCAAGGGTAATATCCGACTGCAATGCGCCGCATGAATTTGAATTATAATTCATGGAGTTATCTAGTCTGCCGTTTTCAACAGCTACGGGATTTGAGTAGGTTCTGTATGAACCTATGAAATTATCAAAATTACCGCATGCGGCAGTAACTTCAGCTCCTACCATACCGAAAAATCTGTCTGTACGGTCTTTTTTACTGTTTTCACTTATAGTCTGAATAATTCTGTTTTCTTCAAATTTAGTCTGAGAAATAAACAGCGAGTACTGCAAATTTACCTGATCCTGTTCATAATTATCTTCATTTGTAAATTCAGTAAATCCGAAAACCGAAAGCTTTCTCGACTTTGTATCATTATTTGTTATCTTTGTACGCCATACTTCGTATGTTTTTCCCTGTGGAACATAATAAGTTGTCTCAGCCGCTATTTTTTCGTACTCAGAACTAATTACCGTATAAGCCGTACCGTGTCTGCATTCGCTTTTATACTTATCCAACGGCTTTCCTACAGGCTGCCATGAAGCAGACCAGTAATCACACGTTTCATTATCTCTGATGTATATATAGCGTCCCGGAAGAGCCATCATTGAATTGAAACGGAAACGTGTTATCCTTCCGTTTGCACCTGACTTAACAAAGCTGTATCCTGCGGCATTATTTGAAATGATAGCGCCGTATTCAGGCGATCCCAAATAATTTACCCATGACGCAGGAGTATCCGGCTTAGTTATTACATATTCCTTATTTTCAAGGTCAAAATAACCGTATTTCATTCTTATATTCTCCTTTAAAATATATATTTTTCTTTAAACACAACTGTTATTATGATACCATTTTATATCATTTATTTCAATACTTTTTGAAAAAGTATGCAAAATTATTTTTTAACTTTTTGTTTTTTGAAAAAACGAAAATAAAAAACTTTTGTCATTTCTTTATTCAAACAAAAGACTGATACGTTTTTGCCACTTGCTATCTTCTTTAGTATCACCCATCTTACATGGGCGTGAATTTTTTATTTTATGTCTTGCCTTTTATGGGGAGACTAATTAGTTCAGAAACTGTATGACGGATAAAATTCGGCACTTTATGTGCCGCAAGCCGCCCACGGCGTTTGAGTGGGCGCATTTCTTTGTTACTTTCTTGTTGCGAAACAAGAAAGTTAATAAAAGAAGTTTTAAAGAAACTTGTTTCTTTGGTTCGTAAATTGTTTAAAAAATACTAGTAAACTAAAATCGATATAAAAGTTTTTTGCTTACTTTTTTTCAAAATTTTCTCTTCAATTCCCTGTTTACTTACCTGTCGAGCCTTAGCTGCTTTGCGAGTCTTTAGAATGTGTTTCAAGTTGAAGAAATTCGGCGTAAAAGGTTTTTTGCTTACTTTTTTTTTAAAAAAGTAAGGCGGTCTAAAGACCGCCTTTATATTAGATTTGTGCTGAATAATTCGGAGCTTCTTTTGTGATATAAATATCATGCGGATGACTTTCCTTAAGTCCTGCCCCTGTAATTCTTACAAACTGTGATTTTTCGTGAAGTGTAGGAATATCAACGCAGCCGCAGTAACCCATACCTGATCTGATACCGCCTACCAGCTGGAAAATAGTATCTGCAACCGGACCCTTAAACGGTACACGTCCTTCAACGCCTTCAGGAACTAACTTTTTAGCTCCCTCCTGGAAGTATCTGTCCTTAGAACCGCATGCCATAGCTCCAAGACTTCCCATACCTCTGTATACCTTAAATGAACGTCCCTGGAAAATTTCAGTTTCACCCGGAGCCTCTTCGCAGCCTGCAAGAAGTGAACCCAGCATAACTACATTTGCACCTGCTGCAAGCGCCTTTACTATATCGCCTGAATACTTGATACCGCCGTCTGCAATAACCGGTATATTATGCTTCTGAGCAACTCTTGCAACATCATAAACCGCTGTGATCTGAGGTACTCCGATACCTGCAACGACACGTGTCGTACAGATAGAACCAGGACCGATACCGACCTTTAAGCAGTCTGCACCGGCTGCAATAAGGTCTTCAGCCGCTTCAGCTGTGGCAATATTTCCGGCAATAACAGGAATATCCGGATAAGCTTCTTTTACCATTTTCAGACATTTCATTATATTCTGTGAATGACCGTGTGCAGAATCCAGTACCAATACGTCAGCCTGCGCGTCAATTAAAGCCCCTGCTCTTTCAAGTACGTCTGCTGTTACGCCAATTGCAGCACCGCAGAGAAGTCTGCCGCCCTTGTCTCTTGCAGAATTAGGGTACTGAATTGCTTTTTCAATATCTTTAATAGTTATAAGTCCCTTTAAATAACCGTTTTCGTCAACTAAAGGAAGTTTCTCTATTTTGTGAGTTCTTAAAATTTCCTGTGCCTGTTCAAGAGTAGTACCAATCGGAGCAGTTATAAGATTGTCCTTTGTCATAACGTCGCCTATTTTAGTATCATAATCTGAAATAAAGCGCATATCTCTGTTCGTAATGATACCTACAAGCTTTCCCTGACTGTCAACGATCGGTACGCCTGAAATCTTATACTTGCCCATCAGTTCGTCTGCGTCATATACATATCTGTCCGCTGTAAGAGAAAATGGATTTACAATAACCCCGTTTTCAGAACGCTTAACCTTATCTACTTCATCAGCCTGCTGTTCTATAGTCATGTTTTTATGAATGATACCGATTCCGCCTTCTCTCGCAATAGCGATTGCCATTTTTGCTTCTGTTACGGTATCCATGGCTGCTGTCATAATCGGAGTTTTCAAAGTAATATTACCTGCAAGTCTGGTCCCCAGATTAATCATGTTAGGCGTAACGTCCGACTGTCCCGGAATCAGAAGTACATCGTCAAAAGTTAAACCCTCTTTTTCAAATTTTCTCTCACTTAGCATAAAAAATCCTCCTTAATATATGAATAAAGCAGCCAATTTTTTAATTAAAAATTAAAGCTGTCTTACATTTCTTATTTAAACTATTTCTTATAATGATACTATTTTTTTCTCATAATGTCAAGCTTTTTTTCGACTTTTTTCAAGCTTTTTGAAAAAAAGCTTGGCAAAAACTTTTATGCCGAATTTTATTAACTTGATATCGTTTCTAAACACTCGCAAA
>NZ_JAOQKH010000004.1:39865-83122 GCF_025567485.1 Porcipelethomonas ammoniilytica
GAAAAAATTTTGAAAAAAAGTAAGCAAAAAACTTTTAATTCGTCTTTAGTACGATGATATAATATATATAAGACCCGACCAGTTAATTAAACTAAAATCAAGCGCCGAAAATTATAAATCTTCGGCGCATTAAATTATTTAATAATATCAGTACCCATAAACGGTACAAGAGCCTCGGGAATAGTAACGCTTCCGTCTGCATTTTGATAATTTTCAAGAATAGCCGCAACAGTTCTGCCCACTGCAACACCCGAACCGTTAAGAGTATGAACGAACTGAGCCTTGTCCTTTGGACTGTTCTTAAATCTGATTGCCGCACGTCTTGCCTGATAATCCTCAAAATTAGAACAGCTTGATATCTCAACATATCTGTTATATGATGGCATCCATACTTCAATATCGTAAGTTTTAGCGCTTGAGAATCCTATATCACCTGTGGAAAGCGCAACAACCCTGTAAGGCAGACCAAGTCCCTGAAGTACTCTTTCTGCGTCGTTTGTAAGCTTTTCAAGTTCGTCGTAAGAGGTTGCCGGATCAACAAATTTTACCAATTCAACCTTGTTAAACTGGTGCTGACGGATAAGACCTCTCTGGTCTCTGCCTGCGCTTCCCGCTTCAGCTCTGAAACATGCGGAATAAGCACAGTACTTGATCGGCAGCTTGTCGCCCGATAAAATTTCATCTCTGTGCATGTTTGTTACCGGAACTTCAGCAGTCGGTATCAGGAAATAATCGTTGTTTGCAACTCTGAAAGCGTCCTCTTCAAACTTCGGAAGCTGACCTGTGCCCGTCATTGACGCTCTGTTTACCATGTACGGAGGGAGTACTTCCGTATAACCGTTTTCAGTGTGAGTATTGAGGAAATAACTGATTACAGCTCTTTCAAGTCTTGCGCCAAGTCCTTTATAAAAATGAAATCTTGCGCCTGTTACCTTAGCTGCCGTTTCCGGATCAAGTATACCTAAATTTTTACCTATATCCCAGTGCGCAAGCGGTTCAAAGTCAAACTTTGAAGGCTCTCCCCACTTTCTCAATTCAACATTTTCACTGTCGTCCTTGCCTATAGGAGTAGTTTCAGACGGAATATTCGGGATTCTCAGTAAAGTATCCCTCTGCTTAGTTTCCAGTTCGCTTATAACTGCATTGTCATTCTTGATTTTTTCAGAAATTTCCTTCATTTCAGCCATAACAGCGTCAGTATTTTCACCGTTTTTCTTCATAATCGGAATCTGCTTTGATACCTTATTCTGTTCAGCCTTTAAAGCGTCTGTTTCGGTAGAAAGCTTTCTTCTCTTTTCGTCAATTTCCAGAATTTCATCAATATAGCTGTCATAGTCGGCATTTCTTGTTTTCAAAGCCGCCTTAACCCTATCCGGATTTTCTCTGATAATTTTAATGTCAAGCATTTTATTTTACTTCCTTTACTTTGATAATTTATCTGCAAGGGCTGACAGATCCTCTTTATCATAAAATTCAAGGATCAATGCCCCTTTATTTTTACCGTATTCAACCTTCACCTTTCTGCCCAGAGCATTGTGAAGACCGATTTCCATTTCCTTGAAATAGCTGTCAATACGCTCGTTTGTAACAGCCGTTTTTTCACCCTTATCACTTGCCATTTTTTCCAAGGATCTTACGTTTATCAGTCCCTGAGCTGCTTTTTTTGCAGCTTCAAGCATTTTTTCTTCATCGTCAAATGCAAGCAAAGCCTTTCCGTGACCGACCGTAAGCTCGCCGTTTTCAAGCATTTCCAGTACTTCATCAGGCAAAGCCAGCAATCTCATAGCGTTCGCAACGGAAGAACGGGAACGTCCTACAGTTTTTGCAACGTCCTCCTGAGTCATTCCAAAGGATTCCACAAGCTCGCTGTATCCCTTAGCTTCTTCAACGGGATTAAGATTTTCACGCTGTAGATTTTCAATCAGCGCTATCTGCATTGCTTCTAAATCGGATAATTCCTTTATCTGTACCGGAACCTCCGAAAGACCCAGCATTCTTGCAGCTCTCCACCTGCGTTCACCTGCAACTATCTGATATCCGCTGCCGTACGGTCTTACAAGCAACGGCTGTAAAATACCGTGCTGCTTTATTGATTCCGCAAGCGCTGAAATTGATTCATCATCAAAATTTTTTCTGGGCTGTTCCCTGTTCGGCTCAATTTCTGTAATTCTCAGTGTCTGACCTGAATCAGTATTTGTTTTGTTGTCTTCAAAAAGGGCGCTTAAACCTGTGCCCAATCCTCCTTTTGACGCCATTTACACACCTTCTCTTTTTCTTCCGAATAATTTTTTCTTTTCTTTCTTTTTCGGAGGTTCTTCATTTAAAATTTCCAGTCCTAAAAGCTCGTAATATTCCGCTCCCTTTGAACTTTTATCATAGTACATTACCGGTTTTCCGTGACTGGGAGCTTCTGAAAGTCTTACATTTCTCGGAATTTTAGTCTTAAAAATCTTACCCGGAAAATACTTTTCAACTTCTTCCACAACCTGTCCGCTGACATTAAGTCTCGGATCAAACATTGTAAACAGAATTCCTTCAATATCAATAGTCGGATTATACTTTGTCTTTACAATTTTTATAGTTTCCATAAGCTGACTAAGTCCCTCAAGAGCAAAAAACTCAGCCTGCATGGGAACAATAATTCTGTCGCATGCCACCAGTCCGTTTATAGTTATAAGACTAAGAGACGGAGGACAATCAATAAATATAAAATCATAATCCAATCGGCAGGTAAGAAGCTGCATTTTCAGTCTGTTCATTCGGTCATCAATATTTATCATTTCTACTTCACCGCCTGCAAGGGCGGAAGTAGCCGGAACTATACTGACATTTTTAAATTCGGTTCTAATAATAGTATCCTGAATTCTCGCCTGACCGATCAAAACGTCGTATGAAGAGTATTCAATGGATTTTTTTCTGATTCCAAGACCTGTCGTAGTATTTCCCTGTGCGTCTATATCAATGCACAGCACTCTCTTATCCCTAGAACCAAGATAAGCCGCAAGATTTACAACGGTGGTAGACTTTCCCACACCGCCTTTCTGATTTGCAACTGCATAGACCTTTCCCATTGAATTTCCTCCTTTTTCAGTACTATATTAAATTATACCACTTTCCTTCTCTCCTGTAAAGATATTTAAAGATTTTTTGTTGATTATTTGTATAAAAAAATGTTCCACGTGGAACACTCCGCTTTTTGAAAAAAGCTTGGCAAAAACTTTTATGCCGATTTTCATTAATTCAAAACATTTTTTTAAAGACTCACAAAGTTACTTTTGCAAAGAATAAAAATTTTTATTTCGAATTTCATAAACTTAACTTTCATTTTAAAGACTCGTAAAGCAACTTTTGAAAAAGCTGACAAAATTTTTTTATTTGTCATTTTCTTTGCTTGTGCAAAGAAAATAACGAAAAGAAACACCCTTCTTTCTTTGTTCACACAAAAGAAAGAAGCAAAGAAATGTAACGACTGCGTAACCCTTTCAAATTATCACGCAAGGTACTATCCCATAACTGTGCTGAGACATATCTTCTACTTGCGTTCTCTATTTAACTTCACCCATCTTACTTGGTTGTGAATTTTAAAGGTCAGGTCTCTTGTTGGTTTCCGTCATAAAAATTTGGTTAAGCTCTATATAAAAGCTTAACCATTTTAAAATTATCTTAAAAATTCTTATTTCCATTCATTATTGGAATTTTAACCCTATACTCTATATAGTCCTCATTTTGAATTTTTTTAGAATCCGCAGGAATTCCTGCCGCCTTCATAGTTTCTACTGCTTTGTTAATAGTATTTACAAATATCTTCACATTCTGAAAAACCTTACTTCTTTTTCTATAGCTTTCCTTATCCTTTGCCTTTCCTATGTACTCGTCTATTGCCTGTTCAGTACGCTCAACATTCAGATTAAACTTTATCACCCTATTGATGATTTCCAGACGCTCTTCCTTACTTCCCAGTCTTAATAATGCTCTTGCATGTCTTTCCGTAAGATTAAATTTTGTTATAAGCTCCTTTTCTTCATCACTCAGCTTTAAAATTCTAAGCTTATTTGCTATTGTAGACTGTGCTTTTCCAAGCTTTAGAGCAGCGTCCTCCTGCGTCATACCATAATAGCTGATAAGCTTTTCAATTGCGTTTGCTTCGTCAAAAAAAGACAGATCCTGACGCTGAATATTTTCAACTAATGCCAAAACAGCGCTTGTCCGGGCGGAAATATCCAATATAATACACGGCACATATCTCAGCTGTACCAGCTTTGCCGCACGCAGTCGTCTTTCCCCGGCAATCAGTTCGTATCCCCTATCAACTTTTCTCACCGAAAGAGGCTGTAAAATACCGTTTTGACAAATACTTTCTGCCAGTGAACTTATATCGTTGTAATCAAATTCCGTTCTAGGCTGATGAGGATTCGGAACTATTTCAGATATAGGGATCTGTACTACACGATTTTCTTCTTTTTCTTTCTCCTTTGTAAAATTTAAAAATGCTGCCATATTTAACTTCCTTTCCTTTTGATACTTTAATTTTACCTTATAAGGGAAATTATTTCCACACAAAAATTCCCCTTTTAATATAAATAAAAGGGGAAAATACGGCATTATTTTTTAATTTTATAGAGGCTTGTTCTTTATCTGACTGCTGTTTCTGGGATATTTTAATGAAGTCTGCGATATTTTTTCAACAATAAAAAGCTTTCGTTGTTCAAAACCATTGAGCTTGTAATCAATTTCGTCTGAAACCTTTCCGCCCATTGTTTTTATTGCATTTCCTGCGTTTTTTATACTTTCCCCCGGACCTTTAAGAGCAGCAAAAATTCCGCCTTTTTTTACAAATCCCATACAATACTCGCAAAGCACCGGCATAGCCGCAACGGCTCTTGCCGTAGCAACATCAAACTTTTCTCTGTACATCACATTTTTAGCAGCGTCCTCTGCTCTCGAATGCACTGTTATAACTTTTATTCCAAGTCTTTCACAAAGCTCGTCAAGGAATTTTATCCGCTTGTTCAGACTATCAAGAAGAGTAATACTGATATCTTCCCTGTATAGCTTTAGAGGTACAGACGGAAATCCTGCCCCTGTTCCAACGTCTATAAGAGATGCCTTTTCAGGTATTTTTGCATATTTTGACAGCAGAATACTGTCCAGAAAATGCTTGACCCACACTTCCTCACACTCAGTAATAGCGGTCAAGTTAACTTTTTTATTATACTCAATTAAAAATTCATAATAAATGCACAGCTTTTCATGGAGCTTTTCAGAATACTCCAGACCGTTTTCCACAAACAGCTCTTCACATTGTTTAAAACTTACCATTTAATCTCCCCTGTTGCTCAAGCCATACTGCCAAAACTGAAGCGTCTGCCGGAGAAACTCCGGAAATTCTCGAAGCCTGACCAATATTTTCAGGCTTTTGTTTATTTAACTTTTCAATTGCTTCAAGTCTCAGTCCCCGAATATTACTGTAATCAAGGTCTGAAGGCAATTTTTTTGACTCCATTTTTCTCATTATTTCAATTTGTTCCATCTGCTTTGCAATATATCCCTCATACTTGATCTGCAATTCCACCTGTTCCCGTACTTCAAAATCAAGTTCAGGTCTTTCCGTGTCAAATTCAGCCAGCATATCATATCCAAGCTGAGGACGTCTTATAAGATCTGCAAGCTTACAGCCTGTATTCAAAGACGCAGTACCCTTTTCTTCAAGGAACCTGTTAAGCTTATCAGACGGTGCAATATTAAGTTTTCTAACACGCTTTATCTCGTTTTCGGTATCAGAAATCTTTTTTTGAAGTCTGTCATAACGCTCCTGCGAAATAAGACCGATTTTATAACCAATCGGAGTAAGTCGTTGATCGGCATTGTCCTGACGCAGAACAAGACGGTATTCGCTTCGTGAAGTCATCATTCTGTAAGGATCAGCACAGCCTTTTGTCACAAGATCGTCCACAAGAGTACCGATATATGAGCTTGCCCTGTCGAGTATCATAGGCTCTCTGCCCTGTATTTTCAGTGCGGCATTCACTCCCGCAACCATTCCCTGAGCCGCCGCTTCTTCATATCCGGAACTGCCATTAAACTGTCCCGCACCGTAAAGACCCTCCAGATTTTTAAATTCAAGAGTTGATCTCATCTGTACCGGATCGCAGCAATCATACTCTATAGCGTATGCAGGACGCATAATTTCTACATTTTCCAGTCCTTTTATTGTTCGCAGAAACGCCAACTGAACGTCCTCAGGAAGCGAGGACGACATACCCTGCAAATAGTATTCATCGGTATCCAGACCCATTGGTTCAACAAAAAGCTGATGTCTTTCCTTATCGGCAAATCTTACGATTTTGTCCTCAATTGACGGACAATATCTCGGTCCCACACCCTCAATTCTTCCGGAATATAAAGGCGATCTGTGAAGATTGTCAAGGATTACCTTGTGAGTCCGGGCATTGGTATATGTAACATAGCATGAAACAATATTTTCCATTTTAGACTGGTCAGTCTCAAAGGAAAAAGGTACGATATGCTCGTCACCGTCCTGTTTTTCCATTTTTTCAAAATCAATACTGCGTTTATGCACCCTGCACGGTGTTCCGGTCTTGAATCTGCGTATTTCAATCCCGTTTTTTCTAAGACTTTCAGACAAAACAGTAGAAGGCAAAGCAGCGTCCGGACCGCTTTCATAGGACTCCTCACCAATATGTATCTTCCCTTTAAGATATGTACCTGTTGCTATAATCACCGCTTTTACCTTGTATTCAGCGCCAAGCTTTGTCCGTATACCGCAGACACTTTTATTTTCTGTCAGTATTTCAGCCACTTCACCCTGTTTAATAAAAAGGTTTTCCTGAGCCTCGCATACTTTTTTCATGTACTCATGATATCTCATTCTATCCGCCTGAACTCTAAGACTATGCACCGCAGGACCTTTTCCTTTATTAAGCATGCGGCTCTGAATAAAGCATTTATCTGCCGCCTTACCCATTTCACCGCCCAGAGCGTCAATTTCACGTACCAAATGTCCCTTTGCGGTACCGCCTATTGACGGATTGCATGGCATATTAGCGATCTGGTCAAGTGAAATTGTAAAAAGTACTGTTTTACAGCCAAGTCTTGCAGACGCAAGTGCCGCCTCAACTCCGGCGTGACCGCCGCCCACAACGGCGACGTCAAATTCTCCCATAAAATAACTCATATAATCACCATATTTAAATGTTCCACGTGGAACATTTTTCTTTAATTAATCTTATTTTCCTACACAAAATCTTGAAAACACGTCGTCTATGACCTTTTCCGAGGACTTCTCCCCTGTCAATTCCATTAAATTGTCCGCCGCACTTTCCAGCATAACCGTTACAGCGTCCAGCATTTCACCGTTTTCAAGTATCGTTTTTGCTTCGATTGTATTTGAAAGAGCCTTTTCAATACAATTTTTTTGTCTCTCATTTGCTATAATACCATCGCTTGCTTCAGACTTGTCATATAAAAACATATCTTCAAGAATCTTTTGCAGTCTTTCTATTCCCTCATCATTTTTCGCAGAGATCTCAACGATATTTTTGAAATTTGAATAAATAAAATCTTTATCAATCTTTGTTTCCCCGTCAATTTTATTTATCACTGCTATACAATTTTTATTTTTTAGCTTTTCAATAATTTCAAAATCTTTAGGCTCAAGTTCCGAAGTACTGTCAAAAACCGCAAGAATCAAATCTGCTTCATCAATTTTTTTGTAGGCAATATCTACGCCCATACTCTCAATAATGTCGTCTGTTTCTCTAATTCCCGCAGTATCCGAAAGACGCAGCGTAAGTTCTCCTATTCTTACATTTTCCTCAATTATATCACGGGTAGTACCTGCGATATCGGTAACGATACTTCTCTGATAACCGCTTAGACAATTCATAAGAGTTGACTTACCAACATTTGGCTTACCACATATTACAGTATTAATACCTTCCCTGACAATTCTTCCATGTTCATAGGTATCTAAAGTTTTAGTTAAATCTTTTACCACTCTATCTATCTGCACTCCCAAAACTTCCGGTTTTACTTCCGGAACGTCCTCTTCAGGAAAGTCTGCCCAAGCTGCAAGGTCTGCGAGAATATTTACAATACCTTCTTTAATTTTATTTATTCGTCGGAATACCGCACCGTCTTTCAGAGCGTTTGCATATCTAAGCTGACTTTCTCCGCCCGAGCTTATTATGTCCATTACTGCCTCTGCCTGAGTCAATGACATTTTACCGTTTAAAAATGCTCTTTTTGTAAATTCTCCGCCTTGTGCCGGTTCTGCACCATATTTATATATCATTCTTAATATTTTTTTAGTAATATATCTTCCGCCATGACATGATACTTCAACAACATCTTCCCCAGTATAGCTTTTGGGATTTCTGAATACTGTCAATACTACATCATCTATTTTTTCATTATTATCATTAATGATTTGTCCGTATGCACAGGTATAACCGTCCATTTGAGAGGGCGCTTTTCCGGCGTAATTTTTAAAGATTTTGTCAGCTATTTCAAGAGATTTTTCACCGGAAATACGTATAACAGAAATTCCTCCCACAGCGTCAGGAGTAGCAACAGCGGCTATAGTCGACATAAACAACACCTCACAAAATAAAACAGGCGGCACAAGGCCGCCATGAAATTAATTTGGCTTTATTAAAGCTCAATCTTTCCGTAAAGCCCCGCATTGATATCGTCTTCAGGCTTTGGTTTTTTATAATCTTTTTCAAAACTGGTTTTATAATCAAACGACATAGGTTCATCAATTTTTTTATTATTATCATTACCGCTTTTTCTGCGCTTATTATTATATTTTCTGGGATTATCCGAAGCTATAACAATTTTTCTGTAAGGCTCTTCCCCGATGGACTTTGAATTTACGCCTTCTATTTTAGAAACAACCGAATGAATAATTCTTCTTTCATACGGATTCATCGGTTCTAAAACAGTTGATTTACCGGTTTTCAGAGCTTTTTCACTTATTCTTTCAGCCAGACCTTTAAGAGTTTCTTCTCTTTTTTCACGGTATCCGCAGCTATCCAGAGAAACTCTGATATAATCTCCTTCAATTCTGTTTGCAACCAGTGAGGAAAGGTACTGCAAAGCGTCGAGAGTCTCCCCTCTTCTGCCGATCACCGCACCTGATCCCTTGCTGTCAATATCGGCAAAAATTCCGGTTTCAACAGTAGTAATAGAGATATCATGTTCAATTCCCATTTTATCAAGTACTTTATCAAGATAATTTCTGCATGCGTCCATTTTAGTTTTTTCGACCAGTTCTTTTCTTTTCACGTCCATATAATCGGGACCCAGGTCGTCAGGCTCGTTATATCCTGCCCAAACTTTAGCTTCAGTTTTAATTTTACCGAAAAAGCCTTTTTTAACGTCCTCAATAACCTTAAATTTTATATCTTTCAGAGGTATCTGAAAATCGTCCGCAGCCTTTCTCTTAGCATCTTCAATCGACTTTCCCGTAAAAACGCCGCATTTGTCCATAGGGACCATTTCTACTATTTCATCTGCCATTTTCTTTTAACTCTCCTTTCAGCGCCCGTACTTACTCGCTGTCGTCTTCTCTGTATTCATCGCCGTATTTTTCAGCCATACGCTTTCTTGCTTCGTTAATAAGCTCTCTGTTATATTTATTTCTCTCAGATTTGGACATTCCCTCTGTTTCAGCGTTATAATCTGCCCGTCCGCCTTTTTTAGCCTGTTCCTGCTGTTTCAGCATTTCAGCCTGCTGATCCATCATTCTTTGCATAAGTCCCGGTTTTTTATTTTTATTTTTTTCTTTAAGCTTAACATTTATAGCCTCGATACGTTTAGGACTGAAATAAGCATAAAGCAGGAAAGACTGCAAAAATGAAAATACCGAAGACCATATCCAGTAAAAGCCAACGCCGGCAGGTACTGAGAAAGCGAGCCATACCGAGAACACCGGCATAACGAACATAATTATCTTCATAGCGCCCATATTAGGCATATCAGGATTCATCTGTTTTGACTTATACTGTGAATAAATTGTAAAAAGAAGCTGAACAAGACCGGATATTATCGGTATCATAACAAGAGCTACTGCCGCCTTGCTCCACGTATCAGGGTGAATTGTAGGTATAACGCCCAGATCTACGCCGAGAAAAGTATTTTTAAAGTTTGAAACTTTATCTACAAAATCGCTGCCCATATCCGAAAATAGATCGGGATTTTCCTTAACATACTTCAATATTGAAAGCTCAGGACGTGAAGTAAAAGACTTATCTCCTTTAGCAATACCGCTTGCTTCAATAATATCCTTAGCCTTTTCAAGTGTTGCGGAAGAAATTCTGAGAATATGCGAAAGCGGACGGTAAACAACGTCCAGCACGCCGTAAAGTATGATCATCGAAATAATCAGCGGCAGACAGCTTCCCATAGGATTAACGCCTTCTTCAGCGTATAGCTTTTGTTGTTCTTCAGCAAGCTTCTGCTGATTATTTGCATATTGTTTTCTCAGCTTACTGAGCTTTGGATTCAAAGCCTGCATTCTTACTGTTCCAAGCTGCTGCTTGTAAGAAATAGGAAGAAGAATTATTTTCGTAAGAAGCGTAAAAATTATAATTGAAAATCCGTAATTATTTACAACCTCGTAAATCCAGTACATTATCCAGCCCAGCGGTTTGCCGAGCAGTTCGCCTATCGGTCCCAAATCAGCATTTCTCCTATCTTTTTTTATTCTAGCGATGACGTCCCAGGATATCAAATTTATCCGGCACGTAATCTATTCCCCCGTTGCTCCAAGGATTGCAGCGGAGTATTCTCCACACCGCAAGCCAGCCGCCCTTGATAAAACCGTGTTTTTTCAGTGCTTCAAGAGCATAGGACGAGCAAGTAGGGTGATATTTACAGCAGGGCGGGAAAAGTGGAGAAATAATTTTCTTATAGACTTTAATAAAACCCATAAAAATATATTTCATTTATTTTTCTCCGAAAGCTGCCGCTTTGATTTCATTTATTCCTTTATTTTTCAGGTATCCGCTTAAAACGCCGCTTTTTATTCTGCATGCAGAAGACCTTGCCACAATAATCATATCAATTCCTATAGGCATATTGATTTCATTTTCCCTGTAAGCTTGTCTTATAACTCGCTTCGCACGATTTCTAGCAACGGCATTGCCCACTTTTTTTCCGGCTGTAATACCGAGCATATTGTAGGGTTTATTGTTGCGTCTCACATAAATAACAACGTTTTTGGACACTATGCATTTTCCCTTTTTGTAAAGATAGAGAAAACTTTTATTTTTATTTATTGTTTTAGTATAAAGCATAAATTTTATTTTTTTATACCTCAAGGTATAATATTCCTTTATCTTTATATAAAATTATTATACACTATAAATTTCAAAATTGCAATAAAAAAGAAATAATTTTATATACTCTTTTATTTAAAATAAAAGACCACAAAAAATGTGGTCTATCTTTAATTAGTGAGTAAGTCTTGCTCTTCCCTTAGCTCTTCTGCGGGCAAGAACCTTTCTTCCGTTTGAAGTTGACATTCTCTTGCGGAAACCGTGTTCCTTTTTTCTGTGAATTTTCTTAGGCTGATATGTTCTTTTCATTCTAATTCTCCTCCTTCTTACAAAAACGTCTAATTAAACGCTTTTATGCGTTATTTTCAATTCAGATACATTTTACCCGTAAAATGCATTTCACTAAATTATTATACATGCTCTTTTCTTCCTTGTCAAGAGTTTTTTTATCTTTTTACAGAAATATTTTTTACGCTTTTTGAAAAAAGCTTAGCAAAAACTTTTATATCGTCTTTAGTCTGATATAACTTGTTCAATAAGGCTCGACAGGTAAGTATGAGAATATAAGAAAAAATTAAGAAAAAAGCTCAGCAAATACTTTTATATCGTCTTTAGTCTGATATAACTTGTTCAATAAGGCTCGACAGGTAAGTATGAGAATATAAGAAAAAATTAAGAAAAAATCTCAGCAAATACTTTTATATCGTCTTTAGTCTGATTATATCTGTTCAATAAGGCTCGACAGGTAACTACGAAAATAATTTTAGTCTGATTATACCTTTCCAATAAGGTTAAACAGTTAATTACTAAGTACGCAGAACATTAAAGAACAGTTTTATATCCTCTGCTTTTTTTCAAAAAGCAGGGCTTGCACTTTTCAACAATTTATGTTATACTATTATTAATTGTAATTCTAATAGGAAACTGAAAAGTTTCCGGTTCGGAGGTAAAAAATACTATGAATTCCTTTGAAGACTTATTCAACTGCGTAGTAGACTACTGCAAAGAAGTCGGAGGCATAGGGGACGTCGCTTTAAAATTATGGATAAAAAACTTGAAGCCTGTAAATCTTGAGGGCAATAAAGCGGTGTTTATGGTAGATTCCGACTTTCAGCGGGGAGTTGTACTATCAAACTATGAACAGCTTTTAAAGAACGGATTTAAAGAAACTCTGGGTTTCGACGTAGAAATTGAAATCAGAATTCCCGATGATGATAATAAAATTTCTTCTCCCGTAGATCTTGATTCTCTCGATGAAAAGCAGCAGGAACTTGAAAAAAGCTACGAATATGCAAAATACGACTATACATTCGATACATTTATCGTTGGCAGTTCCAATGAATTTGCCTATGCTGCTTGTACAGCCGTTGCAAAAGGCGGCGGAATGGTATATAACCCACTCTTTATATACGGTCCGTCGGGACTGGGCAAAACACACCTTATCACTGCTACGGCAAATGAAATGAAACGCAATAACGATAAGCTGAAAATCGTTTACGTAACGGGTGAAACTTTTGCAAGTGAAATTATCAACGCTATTCATACTAAAAGTACCGCAGCATTTCACGATAAATACAGGAGTGCGGACGTTCTTCTCGTAGACGATATTCAGTTTATCGCCGGTAAGGACAGTACTCAGGAGGAATTTTTCCATACGTTCAACGCTCTTTATCAGGACGGTAAACAGATAGTACTGACTTCCGACCGTCCTCCAAAAGCCATAAAAACTCTTGAAGACAGAATACGTTCAAGATTTGAATCCGGACTTATCGCCGATATTTCAACTCCGGATTTTGAAACGAGAATGGCAATTATTAAAAGAAAAGCAGAACTTCTAGAGCTTAAAATTCCCGATGATGTGGCGCAGTTTATCGCCAATAAAATCAAAACCAATATCAGACAGCTTGAGGGTGCGGTAAAAAAACTCAAGGCTCTTAATCATTACGCAGGCAGTCTGCCTACCATTTCAATGGCGCAAAGCGTTATCAGAGATATTCTCAACGACGATCAGCCTCTTCCTATTACAGTGGAAAAAATTATTGCAGAGGTTGCAAACGTCTACGGAGTAACTCCGGAAGATATACGCTCCACCAAGCGTTCCTCACAGATTTCAATAGCAAGAAAGGTTGCAGTTTACGTTGTACGTGAGATCACTCAGATGCCCCTTGCCTCTATCGGTACTGAATTCGGCGGAAGAGACCACTCTACTATAGTATACGCAGTCAATAACGTATCCGCAAGCATAAAAAAAGACGCCCACCTTAAAGAACTTGTTGAAGATATAATTAAAAATATCAAGGATCATAACAATGCCTGACTTACTTTTTTTGAAAAAAAAGTAAGCAAAAAAACTTTTATGCCGTACTTCATTAACCTGATTTTCTTTTTAAAGACTCGCAAAGTTACTTTTTAAGAGAATTGAAGAAAAAATTTGAAAAAAGCTTGGCAAAAACTTTTATGCCGAACATAATCAACTTGATTTTCTTTTTAAAGTCTCGCAAAGCAGCTTTTAAAAAAGCTTAGAAAATTTTTTGCGCTTTATAAAAAACGCAGACAAATATATTTGTTCATTTCTTGTCTCGTGACAAGAAACGAACCAAAGAAACACGTACTTTACTTTCTTTCATATGAAAGAAAGTAAAACAAAGAAAAATTTTATCCGCCTTACAACTACTGAACTAATGGTTCACCCCGTAAAAGGCAAGACATTTAATCTACAATTCACACCCAATTAAGATGGGGACAACTTAAAGGAGAACGTAAGTGGCAGAAATGTCTCAGTACAGTTTTGGGAGAGTACCTTGCGTGATAGTTTAAAAGGATTGCGCAGTCGTTACCTTTCTTTGCTTCTTTCTTTTGTGTGAACAAAGAAAGAAGGGCATTTCTTTTCGTTATTTTCTTTGGGCAATCAAAGAAAATGACAAATATGTTTTGCTTACACTTTTATAAAGCGTAGAATGTACGAGACAAGAAAGTTAAGAAAAAATTCAAAGAAACTTGTTTCTTTGATAAAAAATAAGTCTTTTCAACGATTGCACTGTATTTCAACACAGTTTTCAACAGACTGTTGAAAGTTATGTTGAATTATAAATTCAATAAAATCAAGCATTTGTATATTGAAGGTAAAATTAATTCCACATATTTCAAAAAACAGAAAATTAACAGTATGTTAAAAGAAAATTGTGATTCCACAAAAAAATCCCCAATTTTTCCACTTTCAACACACAATTTCTCAACACCCTCAACACAAAAATCCAAATTAAACATGTCCACATTTTATCAACACAGGCTATAAGGAAAACTTTTTACCGTCTGATTACCGATTTTACTGAAAATTTCCTATAATTCCAACTTTTCAACACCCCCTACTACTACTACTATTTATAAAATTAATTTATATTATATTATTGATAAAAAAAACTGTTTTTTTCTAATTGAAAAATTCCCGCTTTGTTAAAAGTCAAATAAAAAAATTTCTGAATAAAACAGGAAGGAGAAAAAATGAAATTTACATGTAAAAAAGAAGATATATGCTCCGCTATAAATAATGTTTCAAAAGCGGTCTCACCTAAATCGACTATTGCAGCTCTGGAGGGTATAAAGCTACGTCTGGACATGTCTTCCCTTGAGCTTACAGGGTACGATCTTGAGATCGGTATAACGACTTATATTGAATGCGATTCCTCCGATACGGGAGAAATAGTTTTAAACTCCAGACTATTCAGTGAAATAACAAGAAGAATGCCCTCCGACTTAATTACTTATGACATAGATGATAATCTGAATATGAAAATATACGGAGGAAATGCCGAATACCAGATATCTGCAATAAGCGCTGAGGAATATCCTGCGCTTCCTGAAATTGAAAGAGAAAATCCTATACTGATTAATCAGGAAGTATTAAAAAGCATGATAAATCAGACAAATTACGCAACTTCTCTTAACGACGCAAAACCGATACTTACCGGAGAACTGTTTGATATTGAAAATTCCGGAATAAATATGGTCGCAATAGACGGTTTCAGACTTGCTATCAGATATGAAAAAATCAATTGTGCTGATAAGCATTATTTTGTTGTACCGTCAAAGGCGCTTCTTGAAGCTTCAAGAATTCTTAAAGAGGACGCGGAAAATGATTGTGAAATTTTCGTAAATTCAAAACATATTCTTTTTGATATAAATGGGTACAGAATTTTTACAAGACTTCTTGAGGGAGAATTCCATAATTATAAAAACAGCGTGCCTAAGGAATTTAAAACTGAGGTAATTGTAAAAACCAGCGATATCGTTCATTGTCTGGAAAGATGCTCGCTGCTGCTTAATGAAAAGAATAAAGCTCCTGTAAAATGTACTTTCGGAAACGGTGAAATTAAAATAAACTGTAAAACAGGTATTGGCAGACTTGACGATAGTATTGAAGCTGAAATAAACGGCGAAAGCGTACTTATAGGCTTTAATAACAAGTATCTGCTCGACGCTTTAAAAGCTGCGGATACGGATAAAGTCAGAATTCAGATGATAGGGGCGAACAGAGCGGTAAAAATAGTACCTTTTCAGGGGGACAGTTTTACGTTTATTGTTATGCCGGTTCAGATAAAAGGCTGATAAAACTTTCTGAAAGAAAGTTTTACAAAGACTTTCAAATTGAACTTGTTCATTTCTTGTCTCGTGACTGATGTCGAAGCAAAGAAACAATATTCTTTAAAACTTCCCTTTTTTAACTTTCTTGTATCGCAACAAGAAAGTTAAAAAGAAATGCGTTCGCTTAAACGCCGCGTCAGGATTACGGTGTATAAAGCGCCGAATTTTATCCGTCATACAGTTTCTGAACTAATTGTTTTACCCATAAAAGGCAAGACGTGACGTCTAAAAGTCACGCCCAATGAAGATGGGAGCAACTTAAAGGAGATCGCAAGATGCAGAAATGTCTCAGCACAGTTTTGGGAGAGAACCTTGCGTGATAGTTTAAAAGGGTTAAGCAGTCGTTACCTTTCTTTGCTTCTTTTCTTTGTGTGAACAAAGAAAGAAGGGTGTTTCTTTTCGTTATTTTCTTTGCACAAGCAAAGAAAATGACAAATTAAATTTTCTCAGTTTTTTAAAAAGCTGCTTTGCAAGTGTTTGTAAAGAAAATTAATTTGATTATATACGGTATAAAAGTTTTTGCCCAGCTTTTTTCAAATTTTTTCTTCAATTCTATTTTTACTTACTTGTCGAGCCTTATGAAAAATATACCAGTAAACTAAAATCGAAATAAAAGTTTTTTGCTTACTTTTTTTCAAAAAAGTAAGAGAAAGGAAAGGAAATGGACAAAGAGATTATAGAAACCCAAATAAAAACAGAATATATAAAGCTAGATTCGCTTTTAAAGTTTGCAGGACTGACCGATACAGGCGGATTCGCAAAGGAGCTTATACAGCACGGATCAGTTACTGTAAACGGCGAAGTATGCACAATGAGAGGAAAAAAAATTCGCAGAGGCGATGAGGTTTCAGTAGAAAATTTTACAGTCAGAGTGATTTAAATGTACGTAACAGCAGTAAAGGCAAATGGCTATAAAAACTTAAAAAACGCTGTGATAAGTCCGCACCCTGAATATAATCTTATTACCGGTATGAACGCTCAGGGAAAAACAAATCTTCTTGAAGCCATATGGCTTATGACCGGATGCAGAAGCTTTCGTGGTTCCAAAGACAGAGACTATATCTCTATTGACGGCAATATTATGGAGCTTGGTATGGCATTTTACGACGGAAGAAGAACTCAAAAAATTGAGTACTCAATGAGCCGTGAAAATATACGGGATAAAAAAATAAAATTGAACGGCGTTTCTATTAAGGGTACTAACGGACTGTTTGATTGCTTCAAGGCAGTGGTTTTTACTCCCGACGATACTGAACTGATAAAAGGAAGTCCGGAAAAACGCAGAACTTTTATTGATCTGTGCTGCTGTCAGCTTAACGGCAGGTGTCTGGATTCCGTGAGAAGATACGATCTGCTTCTGAATCACAGAAATACGCTTCTCAAATCAATTGCCGCCGGAAAAGCGCAAAGGGACAGTATTTATGTCTGGGATCAGCAGATAGCGGCAATAGGTACTTTTATTTCTGTAAAAAGAAATGAATACGTAAAAAAAATGAATGAAACCTGCCAGAACCTTTACAGCCGTATTACAGGCGGAAAAGAAATTCTGACTATTGAATATAATTCTAACATTTTCGGCAGTCAAATTCCTGAAGGTAATGACGGAAACGACGCAGTTGCGAAGTATTTTATGAAGCTTAACGGTTCAATAGACGATGATATCAGACTTGGTTATACTTTGTGGGGAGCTCACAGAGACGATCTGATCATTAAAATAAACGGAATGAATATCAAAGAATTCGGTTCACAGGGACAGAAAAAAACAGCCGCACTGGTTATGAAACTGGGTCAGGCTGAGATATATTTCAAAAAAAGCGCAGAAGCTCCGGTTATTCTACTGGACGACGTTATGGGCGAGCTTGACGAAAGCCGTCAGGCGCTTGTCTTTGAGACGGTAAAAAATATGCAGGTTTTTATAACCGCATGTAATGAAAATGCTGTTAAGGGACTTGCGAACGGCGCAGTTTTTCGAGTGGAAAACGGGGAAGTTACAGCTATGCAGGAGAGGTGAGGTATGTATATTCATCTGGGAAATGAAATTTCTGTAAAGAAAAAAAATATTGTTGGTATTTTTGATATCGAAAATACTACTATCAGTAAAAATACCGGACATCTTCTGGAAAATGCAACCAAAGAGGGAAGAGTGGTAAATGTTTCCTATGAAATGCCTAAAAGCTTTATAGTTTCTATGGAAAACGGAAGGGAAATAGTCTATATTTCGCAGATTTCAGTTGCTACCCTCAGAAAAAGAGCGAGTAACCAATATTAAAAAGTTTTTAATAAAAAATTTATTGTTCATTTCTTATCATGATACGCTTTAGTAAAAGCGTAGTAAAACTTTTTCTTAACTTTCTTGTTTCGCAACAAGAAAGTTACAAAGAAATGCGTCCGCTCAAACGCCGCGGCAGGCTTACGGCGCATAAAGCGCCGAATTTTATCCGTCATACAGTTTCTGAATTAATAAGTCTCCCCATAAAAGGCAAGACATGACATCTAAAATTTACGCCCAATTAAGATGGGAGCAACTTAAAGGAGAACGTAAGTTGCAGAAATGTCTCAGAACAGTTTTGGGAGAGTACCTTGCGTGATAGTTTGAAAGGGTTACGCAGTCGTTACCTTTCTTTGCTTCTTTTCTTTGTGTGAACAAAGAAAGAAGGGCATTTCTTTTCGTTATTTTCTTTGGGCAATCAAAGAAAATGACAAATTAAATTTTCTCAGCTTCTTCAAAAGCTGCTTTGCGAGTCTTTAAAAAGAAAATCAAGTAAACATAAATCGTCATAAAAGTTTTTTGCCTATTTTTTTCAAAATTTTTATCTTTAATTTTCTATGAAGTAAATCTTCGTGAATTAATTAAAATATACCAGTTAAGTAAATTCGATATAAAAGTTTTTTGCCTACTTTTTTTCAAAAAAGTAGGGAAGGAGGAAGAGTACATGTCAGCAAATCAGAATTACGATGAAAATCAAATACAGGTACTGGAAGGACTTGAAGCAGTAAGGAAACGTCCGGGAATGTATATCGGTTCAACAGGTCCGAAAGGTCTGCACCATCTGGTTTATGAGATAGTAGATAACTCAATAGATGAAGCGCTTGCAGGATTTTGTTCAGAAATCAGAATTGAAATTCTTGAGGGAGACATAATAAAAGTCTCTGATAACGGACGTGGAATACCTACCGGTATTCACCCGAAGGAGGGAATTTCTGCGGCAACTGTCGTTTACACTATACTTCATGCAGGCGGTAAATTCGGCGGCGGCGGATATAAGGTATCCGGTGGACTTCACGGCGTAGGCGCTTCAGTTGTTAACGCACTTTCCGAGTGGCTGGAGCTGACTGTAAAAGACGGCGAGCATGTACACTTCCAAAGATTTGAAAGAGGAAATTACTCTGAACCTCTTAAAATTATCGGAGATACAACAGAAACAGGAACCTCCGTTATGTTCAAAGCAGACGGTGAAATATTCGAAGATACTCACTATGGCTATGAAGTTTTGCTGAAACGTTTAAGGGAACAGGCTTTTCTTAATGCAGGCATAAAAATAGTTTTCAGTGATCTGCGTGATAAAGAAAATGAAAAGTCTGAGGTACTTCACTATGAGGGCGGTATAAGACAATTTGTTGAGCATATCCATAAAACCAAGGGACTGGAATCTCTGTCAGATAAGGTAATTTACGTTTCAGGTATGCAGGGGGATTCCTTTGCGGAAATAGCAATGCAGTATAACGACAGCTATAACGAGGTTATTCTGTCATTTGCCAATAATATTCATACTACTGACGGCGGTTCTCATGAAACGGGATTTAAAAACGCTCTTACAAAAGTTATAAATGAATACGGAAAGAAATTCAATCTGCTCAAAGACGGTGAAAAGCTGCTTGGAGACGACGTAAGAGAAGGTCTGACAGCCATAATTTCCGTTAAGCTTACCGAGTGTGAATTCGAGGGACAAACTAAGGGAAGGCTGGGAAATCCGGAAGTAAAAGGCTTTATAGAAAAAATGATAATGGAAAAGCTGATGTGCTATCTGGAAGAGAATCCGGCAGACGCAAAAGCAATATTTGAAAAATCCCTAGCAGCGCAGCGTGCCAGAGAAGCGGCAAAAAAAGCCAGAGAAACTGCAAGAAGAAAAACTGCCATGGAAAGCGCTTCGCTTCCGGGTAAGCTTGCAGACTGTTCAGAGCATGACACTGAATTTACAGAAATATATATCGTCGAGGGGGATTCTGCGGGAGGTTCTGCAAAAGAAGGCAGAGACAGGCGGTATCAGGCTATACTTCCTCTATGGGGTAAGATGTTAAACGTAGAAAAAGCAAGAATAGATAAGGTTTACGGTAATGAAAAGCTTATGCCTGTAGTAACGGCTCTGGGAACAAGTATCGGCGAGGATTTTGACATATCAAAGCTGCGGTACGGAAAAATTATAATTATGGCCGACGCCGATGTAGACGGTTCGCATATCAGAACTCTGCTGCTGACATTTTTCTTCAGATTTATGAGACCGCTTATTACAAATGGTAATATTTACATTGCTCAGCCGCCGCTATTCAAAGTATTCAGAGGAAAAAAGGTAAAGTACGCTTTTTCTGATGAAGAAAGAGATCAGTATATTGAAGAATTGACAACGGAAAACGGTACAAAACCGGAGGTTCAGCGATATAAAGGTCTTGGTGAAATGGATCCTGAACAGCTCTGGGAAACTACTATGAATCCGGAAACAAGAACTATGCTTAAAATAGATATGGAGGATGCTGTTAAAGCGGACGAAACCTTTACGATCCTTATGGGAGATAAGGTGGGACCAAGAAAGGAATTTATTGAAACAAATGCTAAATATGTGGAGAATCTGGATATTTAAAGTTTGAAGATTTTGTAAAATCTTCGCTAAAACTTATATGTTCATTTCTTGTCTCGCAGCAAGAAACGAACCAAAGAAACAAGTTTCTTTGAATTTTTTCTTAACTTTCTTGTCTCGCAACAAGAAAGTTACAAAGAAATGCGTCCGCTCAAACGCCGCGGCAGGCTTACGGCGCATAAAGCGCCGAATTTTATCCGTCATACAGTTTCTGAACTAATAAGTCTCCCCGTAAAAGGCAAGACGCATCATCTAAAATTTACACCCAATTAAGATGAGGGCATTTGAACAAAAACGCTGAAAGCTGCCCTTGGACTTGATGGGAGTCAGCGGTTTTAAAGAAACAAATTGTCTTTTAGGTGGAGAATAAGTATTAAGAAAGCGTGTTTGACCCTTTTTCTTTTCTTTGTTATACTTTCTTTTTTACGAAAAAAAGAAAGTATATTGATTTTCTTTGTAACTTTCTTGCATCAAGGCAAGAAAGTTAATAATAAAAATTTTTTCAGCTTTTTAAAAAGCTGCTTTGCGAGTATTTAGAAAGAAAATCAAGTTAATGAAAATCGGCATAAAAGTTTTTGCCAAGCTTTTTTCAAAAAGCGGAGTTTTTTGCCTACTTTTTTTTCAAAATTTTTTCTTCAATTCTCTGCAAAAGTAAACCATCGTGAATTGATTAAAATATACCAGTAAACTAAAACGATATAAAAGTTTTTTGCCTACTTTTTTTCAAAAAAGTAGGGGAAAGGATAAAATATGGAAGATGAGGCTTTAGTAAAGAAAAGGTACTCGATACCGTACGAGCTTTTCGGGGAGGCGTTTACAGTTTTCCAGAAGAAGTTTGTATTTCCCCGAAACCGAATAATGTCGGTATTGCTTTTAATCTTTGCGGCAGGCAACGTATTGAATATAATGTACGGAAACGGCGAAACTATCGGATACGTACTGGTACTTGTCTGTATTGCTCTTGCATTTATAAACTGGTATAATCCCAGAAAGCTTAAAAGAAATCTTATGGAATCTGTAAAGGGAATAGAAAACGACGTTTATACTCTGACAATATATCCCGAAAGAATTGTTATAGGAACTGTTTTAGAACCGGAAAATGAAAAAGAACCGGAAGAATATGAAGAAGTTTTCGGTGAAATTCCAATAAAAGAAGATATTGCAGATACTGAAATTTATCTTAACAAAAACGTAAAGGTTATTGAAAGAAAAAATTTCTTTATGATATATATAAAAAAATCAATGTTTTACGTAGTACCTAAAGAAACGCTGACGCAAGAGGAAATTGAGATAATGAATCTTCATTTTCAAAAACAGCTGGATAAGAATTTTATTTGTGAAGCAAGTAAATAAATAAAAGGAAGTTTAAGAAATGTTTAATGACAACTCAAAAGTTTTTAACGTAGATATTGATAAGGAAATGAGAAAATCTTTCCTTGAATACTCAATGTCTGTAATTGTGGCTAGAGCGCTTCCGGATGTAAGAGACGGTATGAAACCTGTTCACAGACGTATTATTTACACTATGAACGATTCTAAAAATACCTATGATAAGCCCTACAGAAAGTGCGCATATACTGTCGGAGAAGTGCTTGGTAAATATCACCCTCACGGTGACGCTTCGGTTTATGACGCTTTAGTACGTCTGGCACAGAAATTTTCTTTAAGATATCCTCTTATTGACGGTCACGGAAACTTCGGTTCTATTGACGGCGATCCGCCTGCCGCTTACCGTTATACTGAGGCGAGAATGTCCAAAATCGCAGGAGAAATGCTTACGGACATTGAAAAGGAAACTATTCCTTATACCACTAACTACGACGATAAATTAAAAGAACCTGTAGTACTTCCAAGCCGTTTTCCGAATCTTCTGGTAAACGGTTCTGTAGGTATTGCTGTTGGTATGGCTACAAATATTCCGCCCCATAATTTAGGAGAGGTAATCGACGCTATCGACCTTGTTATGGATAATCCCGACTGTACTCTTGATGAAATTATGGAACATATAAAAGGACCTGATTTCCCTACAGGCGGTATTATAATGGGACGTGCGGGAATAAGGGCCGCTTACGCTACCGGCAGAGGTAAAATAACCCTTCGTGCCAACACCACAATTGAAGAAATCAAAGGCAGACAGTGCATTATAGTACATGAAATTCCTTACATGGTAAATAAGGCAAGACTTGTTGAGTCTATGGCGAATCTTGTAAAGGACAAGAGAATCGACGGCGTTCACTTTATCCGTGATGAATCCGGCAGAGAGGGAATGCGTATTGTTGTAGAGCTTAAAAAGGACGCTATACCTCAGATTGTACTCAATAAGCTATTCTCCTATACTCAGCTTCAGGACACAGTGGGCGTTATTATGCTTGCACTTGTTGACGGAGAACCTAAGGTTCTCACACTGAAGCAGACTATTGAACAGTATATTAAATTTCAGGTAGAGGTAATAAGACGCCGTACTGAATACGATCTAAAAAAGGCAAAGCACAGAGCGCATATATTGGAAGGTCTGGTTATTGCTGCGGATAATATTGACGAAGTAGTGGAGATTTGTAAAACATCTGAAAATATTCCGCATTCAAAGCAAAGATTGCAGGAACGTTTTAACCTTACGGAAATTCAGGCTGAAGCTATAGTTCAGATGACTTTAGGTAAGCTGACCGGTCTTGAAAGACAAAAAATTCTGGACGAATTAGATGAACTGATGAAGAAAATTGAAGAACTGGAAGCAATACTTGCAGACGAAAACAAGGTTCATCAGATAATTAAAGACGAGCTTGCCGAAATCAGAAGAAAATACAGTGATGACAGAAGAACTCAGATTGAGACGGTAAGCGGAGAAGTTGACATCGAGGATCTTATCCCTGTTGAGGACTGTGTTGTGACATACACAAATATCGGCTATATCAAGAGAATGCCTGTAGACGTTTATAAAACTCAGCGCAGAGGCGGCAGAGGCGTTTCCGGTATGAAACAGCGTGAAGAGGATTTCGTAAACGAAATGTTTATTTGCTCCACTCATGACAATATTCTGTTTATAACTAATAAGGGTATTATGTATAAGCTGAAATGCTATGAAGTACCGGAAGGTTCAAAGTCGTCAAGAGGAGTTAACGCAGTAAATCTTCTTCCATTGAGTGAGGACGAAAAAATTGCCGCAATGATAAAAACCTCTGATTTTGACGAGGGTAAGTACGTTGTAATGGTAACTAAAAACGGTAAGATAAAAAGAACCGCCCTTTCAGCGTACAAAAACGTCAGAAAGAACGGTCTGATAGCTATCGGACTGGACGAGGGCGACGAAATCGCCGGAGTAAGAATGACCGACGGCAGCGCACAGCTTTTCGTGGCTACAAGAAACGGTATGGCTATAAGACTTGAAGAAGAAAAAATCAGGTCTATGTCACGTTCCGCCCACGGCGTAAAGGCGATAAAGCTCAGGGACGGCGACTATGTAGTATCTATGGCGAGAGTAAGAGAGGGAGCTTCGCTTCTGACCGTAACCGATAAGGGATACGGCAAGAGGACTGAGCTTGACGCTTACAGGATCCAGAACAGAGGCGGATTCGGTCTGCTGAATTATAAAACAGGAGAAGAAAAGGGATATGTCTGCGGAATAAAGGTTGTAGATGAAACAGACGACATTATCCTTATCTCTAATGACGGTATAATTATCAGAATAAGATGTGCCGATGTAAGAATTATGGGAAGATATGCAACAGGCGTTAAGGTTATGAAGGTTGCGGAAGAAAGCCGTGTTGTTTCATTTACCAGAGCTGAACATGATGAAGAGGCTGAAGTCGAAACAGTCGATCAGCCAAGCGAGGAAGAAATTGCTCAGGATATGGCAAATGCACAGGCAGAAGAACTTGAAAATAATACGGTTGAAGAGACTGAAGAACCAGAAAATTCAGAAGAATAAAAAAATCCTCCGGATAATATAAAATATCCGGAGGAATTTTATTAATAAATAACGTAAAAAACTGCTTTAAATGGTATTACCGAACTTTACTGGAAATGAATATTCCATTTGGACATATTCCGAGTTTTATTTATTCATTTTGGGATTATCTGTACGTTCAAGAAGATAATCAATTGAAACATCAAAAAAATCTGCAATTAGAATTAAAGTTTTTAAATCCGGTTCACGCTTTCCGGTTTCATATCGGCTTATACTCATTTGAGTAGTATTTAACTTCATTGCAAGAGATAATTGTGACATATGCTTTTGTTTTCGTAATAATTTTAATCTCATAAAAAAACCTCTTGACATTATTATACCAATATGGTATAATATATTTATTCCAATTCGGAATGGATGAAAATTATATGAAACGAGTTAAAGAAAATGCATTTAAAAGGTTGAGGGTTAATGTCTTGAGGTAATCTAAGGATTTCAATTTATTCTCAATTGAGATAATCATGATTATAATTTTCTTTTGTTCTTCACTCTCAGAGCTTTGGAGAAATGAGTATTTATTGATTGGGATTTAGACATTAAGATTAGCATTTATTCTTTAACTCGTTTGATATCATTTGGATTAAAATCGGCGCATGTTTTGTGTCGGTTTTATTTTTTATATAGAAAAATTAACTTTGCAGGTTTTTAAAGTAATTGAGTTAATGAAATCCGGCATAAAAGTTTAGCTTATATAAAAGCAAAAAAAAGCGAACAAAACTAAAGTTTTATATTTAGTTATTTTATACAAATTTAAAAAAAATTCATAATTGTTAATAATTTGTTCACATTTAAAGATTACATTTCTGTTACAATGAAATTATATAAAATTAAGTAAAATAATCAAAAAAGGAAACGACATAATTGAAAAAATAAAAAGACGGTACAGTAGATTCTGCTGATATTATTTTACTGAATAAATATCTTTTAAGTAAGGCGCTTTACCCTATAAGAGAAGATTTGAAGGTAAACGTCGATATAGACTATAACGTAGATGAGGAAAGTTTAGGATTATTAATTATGTTTTGTAAAAGGACTGGGAAAAAATTATGAAAATAAGAAAATTAGCGAAAAAATATATCTGTTTTTTTTCTGCATTGAGTATGATTATTCCATGCTTTGAGGTAAAGGCTCAGGGTGGAATGAAAGCAAGTCAGGATTGTATTGATCTTATCAAAGAAGCAGAAGGATTCAGCAGATATAAATATTGGGATTACAGTCAATGGACTATCGGATACGGTACGGGAGTGGATGTAAATGATTATCCGTACGGAATTACCGAGGAGGAAGCCGAAAATCTTCTTGCACAGTCGCTTGTGATATATGAAGGTTATGTAAACAGATTTGCAGATAGATATGATGTGGAACTGAAACAGAATCAGTTTGACGCAATGGTAAGTCTTACATATAATATGGGAAATATATGGGGTGTATACGACGATTTTGACCTGAAAACTTATATTGTAAACGGTTCAGAAAATTATAGCTTTTTGGAAATTGCAAAAGGCTTCGGCGAATGGAGAATGGCCGGAGGAAGCGTATTGCAGGGACTTGTAAACAGAAGACAAAAAGAAACGGCTCTTTTTCTGTCAGACCGTACAGATATATGCTCTGAAGTATGGAGAGTGAATAACGAGGCAGGATTGAATTTAAGAGAGCAGCCTGATATTTCATCGGAAAAGACCGGATTTATGTTAATGAACACTATTTTTGAAGTTACCGAAAAAGTAATCACAGAAGACGGTATGCTATGGGGCAAGACTTTTTATGAGGGCAGAGAACAGTGGTGTTCACTTGATTATTCAAAATATATGGTCGGCGGATCTTTTAATTATGAGGGAGACGCTGAAATTAATACAGATATAACAGAAGAAAAACCCACAGAAAATCCAGAAGAAAGTAAAAGGGAAGATACCGGAAGCATAGAAAAATTGTCTGAAGAATGGAAGGTAACAGCTTCAGGTGGTTTAAAGCTGAGAGAGGGACCGGGTCTTAATTACGATCAGATAGGATTTTTGGACTATAATGAAAAAGTCATGATAACTGCCGCTGTAGAAGCGGACGGTTATCTGTGGGGAAAAGCTGAATACTATGGAAAAACCGGCTGGTGTACTCTTGACTATGCGGAACGTATAAGCAATCAGGAAATTGGAGAAGATTCTCTAAAGGGTATTTATATTTACAAAAGTCCTGATAAGGTAGAGTATAAAGAGGGTGAAAAGCTGGATCTGAGCGGTATAGAGGTCAGAGGAGTTTATACGGACGGAAGTGAAAAAACAATAACAGGTTTCAATATAAGTGGATTTGTATCTACTGAGAAAAGTCATATTGTAACGATCTCTTATATGGAAAAAACAGCTTCTTTCAGAATTGCCGTAACTGATAAAAAGAGTTCCTGATAAAATAGTTTATTTTTAGGACAGGAATTAAATATAAGCGGATTAGTAGTTGAAACGTGTTACAGCGGTATAAATGAAATAGGTATAAAGAAATGTTAAGTTAATGGAAATCGGCATAAAAGTTTTTGTCCAACAAAAAAAATTTTACCTATAAAATTTTATGAAATTAACATTGTGAGTCTTTAAAAGAAATGTTAAGTTAATGAAAATCGGCATAAAAGTTTTTGTCCAACTTTTTTCAAAAAGTTGGGGAAAGGGGAAAAGATGTTAAAGGGACTTTTAAGCAAATCTGTCTGCGGAGAATGCCGTATATGCTGCGGATTTGACAGTACTGACGTCTGGGAAATGCCGGTGATGAATGAAGAGACAAAAAACAAGCTGGAAGCTCTTAGACCGGGTACGGAATTTGTCAGGACTAAAAATTCGTATATTACAAAGTGCGGAGAACTTTCAGATGATGAGATATTTTACTGTCCGGCACTGGATAAAAATACAGGCTGTATTCTGGGTGATGAAAAACCGTTTGACTGCAAAATCTGGCCTTACAGAGTTATGAATTTTAAGGGAAGCAAGGTTATAACGGTCTGTCCGGTGTGCGGAGAAATTTTCAGCCGTCCTTTGAGGGAGCTTGTTGATTTTCTTGAATGCGGACTTGCCGTAAAAATAGATGAATATTCAAATGAGCATCCAGATATTGTTAAGGATTATGACTTTTCATATCCGATTTTAAAGGTATTAGGAGAAATAAAGCAAAAGTAAATATTATGCAATATGTATAAAAGTTTCAACAAAAAGTAGTGTAATACTACAAATCCGATAAAAAATCTTGACATAGAAAAAATTTCATGATATACTAAGAACATAGAAAAAGTAAAAGAATAGGTTTAAAATAAATGACAAATTTATTGAAAAATAAGGACGCAATACTGAGGGTCTAAGCCTAAGGGTATGACAGCCGGTTGCATATGGCGTTGTTACAGCAGCGTATTGTATATAGCCGACCTAAAAGATGAAAAAAAGGTCGGTTTTTTTATTAACAAACGACGATTAAACCTGTTCAAAATAAGTTGCCGCTATTAAGGAAGAAAGAGGGAAATGTCATGAAAAAGAACACATTAATGAAAACTTCTGCTATCGTAGCTTCAGCAGTTATGGCGGCAGCGGCAAACGGTGCTACAGTTTCAGCAAAAACAGCAGCTCCCAGAACAATGAGAAGAACTAAAAAAAATGATGTTATTTCTATGGAAACTATCGAACTTTCTGACGCACAGGCAATCGCAGGCAAAACAGTTTCAGTACAGATGACAATGGAAACCGGAAACAATTGTTATGCTTATGATCTCGTAGTTGAATATGCTCCGGAACTTGAATTGGAAAGCGTTGTCGGTGCAAACGCTTACAGTGAGCTTGACAATTATGTAGCGATTGTGGGATATGTAAGCACAAATCCGTTTATGGATAATAAACCTATTGTAACTTTTAATTTCAAGGTTCCCAGTGAAGCTGAGGTGGGCGACATTTATGAAGTTAAATTTAACGATATAAGAAGCTTTTCAGGTCTTGACTGTGATTTTGAATACTTTGAATTAGAAAACAGTGAAATTGAGGTTTTGGAAGAAACTAAAAAGCATACTGATTATATGGTATTTGAAAAGAAAGATGAAAACGGCAATGTAATCGACACATTGACCGGTCTCAGGGGAGATGCTGACGGGGACGGTAAAGTCAGTGCAAAGGACGCTGCAATGATAGCTCAGCATTGCGCTAAATCGTATACTGGAGAATCAGTTATTGAATCTGAAGAAAATCAGTATTTTGCAAATGTAAATGCAAACGGCGGAAAGCCTACTGCCAGAGACGCTGCAGCTATTGCAAATTATATGGCAAAAAAGAGTATAAGTGATGCGACTTGGGACGATGTTATAAAGTAAACTTGAATTAATTCATGTTTTCCCTGATCATCACATATATATTAAGAAAAAGACGCGTTGAATGCGTCTTTTTCTTTAAAATTAAAATGATAATGGTTATTATTATATATTGCAGTTTCCACATACTTTATGTGAAAACTTTGTGAATTCTTGTAAAAAATCATTGACAAAAAAAGAAGTATGTATTATAATAAAATCAGTCAAAGGGAAACCTTTGCTTAAATAAAAAATACAAATAATATTATTGGAGGATAATAAAATGAAAAAATTTGTTTGTTCAGTATGCGGTTATGTTTTTGAGGGAGAAGCTGCTCCGGCTGCCTGTCCTCAGTGTAAAGCGCCGGCTTCAAAGTTTACTGAAGCTCCGTCAGAAGGTCTTGCTTGGGCCGATCAGCATGTCGTTGGGGTTGCAAAGGATGTTGATCCTGAAATTATAGAAGGATTAAGACAAAACTTTACAGGCGAATGTACAGAAGTAGGTATGTATCTTGCAATGGCAAGAGTTGCGCATAGAGAAGGCTATCCTGAAGTCGGAATGTACTACGAAAAGGCAGCTTACGAAGAAGCAGAGCATGCTGCAAAGTTTGCTGAACTGCTTGGTGAAGTTGTTACAGACTCAACAAAGAAAAATCTTGAACTGAGAGTGATGGCAGAAAACGGTGCATGCGAAGGTAAGAAAAAGCTTGCGGCAAAGGCTAAGGAACTTAATCTGGATGCTATTCACGATACAGTACATGAAATGGCTAAGGACGAAGCTCGTCACGGCTGTGCATTTGAGGGACTTCTTAACAGATACTTCAAATAATAAAAAACATATAAGAAAGCTCATTTAGGCTTTTCTCCTTCTTCTTTATTAATTAGCTCCTCGATTCTATACGGGGAGCTAAAATTTTTTCTACTTTTAAAAAAATTGAAAAAAATACATGCAAAACTAAGTAAAAAGTGTAACAGAAAAATATAAAAAAAGACCGCAGTTTCCGTACCTTGACGAAAATCACAGTCTTACTGAAAATCTATCTAAAAAATTTTTTTGACAAGGAAAAAAATAAAGAATCGAGACTAAAAAATCTCGATTCTTGGTGACCCGTACGGGAATTGAACCCATGATTCCGCCGTGAAAGGGCGGTGTCTTAACCTCTTGACCAACGGGCCTTATGGTAGCGGCAGTAGGATTTGAACCAACGACCAATCGGGTATGAACCGAGTACTCTAGCCAACTGAGCTATGCCGCCATTTTTTATCGTTTCAGTCGTTTTTTATTACCGCTTCATGCGACTATATTATTATACACGCTTTATCCTTAAAAGTCAACACTTTTTTTATAAAAAAGTTATATTTGTTAAAATTGACAGATATAGCTTTATTTTTATAGCTAAAACAGTGCAAAAAGTAGAAATAAAAAATTATTTTTTTCTTAATTGCATATTTATATGCAAAAAAATGCCCTTTTTTGCCCATTGGTGAAAGACGTTTTTAAATGTTTTTCAATCTTACATTTTATTTACAAGGAGGTTTATATGAACGATAATGACAAATCAAAAAAGGAGCGTTTATTCTGCTGTTATTATGCAAAGCTGGGAAACATTTTTGAAGCGGCAGTACGGGCGGGTTTTTCTCCGGATACGGCGCTTGTAAACGGTATGGATATTTTAAAACAGAAAAAGTATCAAAAAAGCATATCTGTTCTTATGTCTGAAACTGTCTCTCCCTCTAAGCTTGTAAAAGCCGGACTGGAAAGGCTGGCTTTCGGAAGTTCCAACGACGCAGTTTACTTAGCATTCTCGGAAGAAATGCCGTCGCCGGAAAAAATTTCTTCTCTCGACCTTTTTAATGTATCGGAAATTAAAAAGGTCAAAGGCGGAGGCGTTGAAGTAAAATTGTTTGACCGGCAAAAGGCAATGGAAAAAATGTACGAATTTGCGTCAAACGACAATAGTTCTACCGCAGCTTCAAATCTTCTTGAAGCCCTTACAGGATTGGAGGCGGAATCGGAAAATTGAAGTTTAAGAAATTTTCCCCCAAACAGCGTCTTGCAATAGGCTGGTGGACTCACCCCTCATACAGAAACAAAGACGCAATCATCTGCGATGGGGCTGTCAGAAGCGGTAAAACACTATGCATGTCAATGGGTTTTGTTAGCTGGGCAATGACATGCTACAACGGCTGTTCTTTTGCACTATGCGGTAAAACGGTTACATCACTGCGGCGTAATCTTGTAGAACCGCTTCTCGGAACACTGGGCGCTATGGGATTTACCTATATAGAAAAGCTCAGCAAAAGCTACATCGACATTGAAATGTCCGGAAGACGCAACAGATTTTATTTCTTCGGGGGACGAGACGAAAGCTCCGCTTCGCTTATACAAGGCATTACTCTAGGCGGAGTCCTTCTTGACGAGGTGGCATTAATGCCCCGTTCATTCGTTGAACAGGCTGTAGCACGATGTTCACTTGCCGGATCAAAGCTATGGTTCAACTGTAATCCCGATCACCCTTATCACTGGTTCTACAGGGAATGGATAAAAAAGCATGATGAAAAAAATGCTCTTTATATTCATTTCACCATGAAGGACAATCCGTCGCTTACAAAGGCGGTCAGGGAAAGATACAAACGCCTTTATTCGGGAGTTTTCTACGAACGCTTTATTCTGGGCAAGTGGACTGCTGCAAGCGGCGTTGTTTATCCTATGTTCAAGGAATCGGAGCATGTGTTTGATAGTCCGCCGGAATGCGATAGATTTATAATCTCCTGCGATTACGGTACTGTTAATCCTTCCTCCTTCGGTTTATGGGGACACTGCGGCGGAGTGTGGTACAGGCTTGACGAGTACTACTACGATTCTCGCCGTGAAGGTATTTCAAGAACAGACGAGGAGCATTATAAAGGTCTTTCCGATCTTGCAGGAAACCGTACCATTGAATATGTGGTTGCTGATCCTTCGGCGGCAAGTTTCATAGAGTGCATTCGCCGTCACGGAGAATTTGATGTGATACCGGCAAAAAATGACGTTATTTCGGGAATCCGCAAAGTAAGTGATGCTTTGAAATCGAAAACAATTATGTTTTCAAAAGATTGTACGGATTGTCTCCGTGAATTTGCCATGTACTGCTGGAATGAAAAAGCCGGAGGAGATACTCCTCTGAAAGAAAACGATCATGCTATGGACGATGTGAGATATTTTGTCAGTACAGCGCTGAGTTCGCCTGTTTCAGACGGATTTTTCGCAGTTTCCGTTGCACGGTGAAAGGAGGTGAAATATGAAGATTTTTAAAAAGAAAAGTACCCAAAAGGTATCTTCAGGCGAGGCGGCAGTATTTTCTGCATCAAGAAGTCATGACGTTTATGAACCCTTTGATTCCTCAATGGAACACTGGGAAAAAGAACTTTATGACCGTCTCAGATATACTGTTCCTGTTATTGATGCCGCCATCAGCAAGATAGTAAGGCTCACAGGCGGATACAAAATACAGTGCAGAGACGAAAGCATGCAGGAAATTATGGACTGTTTTTCCGGGGAAATACCCGTTGGACTTACAGGACATTCTATTCAAAGCTTTACCGACAGCTTTCTTGAAAGTCTGCTTACCTACGGAAACGCCGTGGGAGAAATGTTGGTTGA
The DNA here is from genome assembly GCF_025567485.1 of Porcipelethomonas ammoniilytica. Classification (NCBI taxonomy): domain Bacteria; kingdom Bacillati; phylum Bacillota; class Clostridia; order Eubacteriales; family Oscillospiraceae; genus Porcipelethomonas; species Porcipelethomonas ammoniilytica. Next base: position 72,573 of record NZ_JAOQKH010000004.1, read on the forward strand.
CAGTGAAACTATGCAGCTTACCGCCCTTTACAACGGCGATCCGTCAAAAATTGCAGTTCTGCCGGGAAACAGTCCTGAGCTGCCTGTTTACTGCATTAAAAATTCTGACGGTAAGCTTAAAACTATTGAAAAGCCTCAGCTTATTCTGTTTTCTGCGCTGAATCCGCCGCCGGGAAAAACTATGGGCATATCAATTCTCAGAGGACTTCCGGCTTTAAGTTCCGTACTTATGAAAATATACCGTTGTATCGGTCAGAATTACGAACGTGCGGGAAACGTCAGATACGCCGTAACCTACAAGCCTACAGGAGACATATCCGAAAAGGCGTTTACCAAAGACAGAGCAATGCAGATTGCTAAAGAATGGTCTGACGGAATGAACGCCGCTAAAAACGGTGACATACGTGATTTTGTTGCTGTAGGAGATGTGGACATCAAGGTCATCGGCGCAGACAATCAGCTTTTTGATACGGAGGTACCCGTAAGGCAGATCTTGGAACAGCTTATTGCTAAGCTTTCTGTTCCGCCTTTCCTGCTGGGACTTAACTGGTCTACTACTGAAAGAATGTCCTCACAGCAGGCAGACATTCTGACTTCCGAACTGGAGTATTACCGCAGACTTCTGACTCCTGTAATCAGAAAAATTGCGGTAGCCTTCCTGAGACTTCAGGGAAGCGACAGCGATGTTGACATCATATGGGACAACATCAACTTACAGGACGAAACTGCTCTTGCAGAAGCAAGACTTAAAAACGCACAGGCTGTTCTGATCGAACAGCAAATTAAAAACAACAATAATAATGAAATTTAATTTGGAGGTATTTTTATGTATAACGATATTAAACTTGAAAAGGGACTTTACAATCTTGCCGGAAAAAGCTTTACTCAGGCTCTGACTGAGGCTGATCCTGACGAAAATTATGCAGATTCTTCACTTGCCGGTCTTGACGCATTTGAAAGACAGCTTAAAAGATTTGATATTAAGATCTGCGGTTCGGAATGCGATAAGGTAGAAAAATTCTTTGTTACTACCGAAAGCGCCGTACTGTTTCCCGAATTTGTAAAAAGAGCCATTACTCAGGGTATGGAAGAATCCATTCTTACTGATATTGTAGCGGTTAAAACTCGTTCCGACTGCAATCAGTACAGAGGCTATCTGATTTCAGAATCTGCCGCTTACACTACTAAAACATCAGAGGGTAACAGTCTGCCGGAAACTACTATTAAAGAATCCCCTAATTCAATCAGTCTTTTGAAATACGGCAGACTTATTACAGCGTCCTATGAAGCGGTAAGACTTCAGAGACTCGACGTTTTTGCTGTAACTCTTCGTTCTATCGGCAAAAAGCTTGCCGACGCTATTACAAGCTCGGCTGTCAGCACAATTAAAACAGGCGCAACAGAAGTTGATATTGCCGGCTCTGCTCTTGCATATTCCGATCTGCTTAATCTTTACAGTCAGTTTACAAGCTATAATATGAATACTATTATCGCTTCTCCTAAAAATGCGGCTTTGATCCTTTCTATGACGCAGGTTCAGGACAGTATTTCAACCGATGAAAAGGGAAATATTATTCTTCCTTTCGGTACTGTTCTTATTAAGTCGGCACAGGTCAACGACTATACAATTATCGGTTTTGACAGAAATTACGCTCTTGAAATGGTTACAAGCTCAGAGCTTATTATGGAAACCGACAAGCTCATTGACCGTCAGCTTGACGCTTTTACCGTTTCTATGAATCTTGGCTTTAAGAGTATTATTTCTGATGCGGCTAAAACCCTTAATCTTGACAAGTAATATAGCCTTATAAATACTTTGCTGCTTTCTTTAATCGGAAAGCAGCAATAAAGCTTACTAAAAATAAACGGAGGTAAATTTTTATGGAAAATACAGAAAAATTACAATTACTTAATCAATTCACAAGACGTGAATTAACAGAAGAGGAAGTATACATTTTTGACGTTATTTTATGCGATAACGAGATTGACAGGGACTTCGAAAAGTTTTCATTATCCGCACTGAAAACATTACAGGAGCTTTTTATAGGAAAAACCGGTATATTTGATCACGACGCCAAAAGCTCCGGTCAGACTGCAAGAATATTTCATACCGAGCTTGCCGAGGACAGTGAGAGAAAAACTTCTACAGGCGAAAACTATGTATGCCTTAAGGGCTGCGCTTATATGGTGAGGACTTCTGCCAATGAAAATCTTATAAAAGAGATAGAAGGCGGTATAAAGAAAGAAGTAAGTATTTCATGCAGCGCTTCTGTTCAGAAGTGTTCCGTATGCGGAGCAAATAAGCGTACTAAAAACTGTCCTCACACAAAGGGAAAAGAATACGCCGGCAAGACCGCCTATGTGATCCTTGACAAAATTACCGACGCCTATGAATGGAGCTTCGTTGCTGTTCCCGCACAAAAAAATGCGGGAGTTACACGTAAATTTTATTCTGAAAGCGATAATACCCAAAGCAATTTTGATCATGAGACTGCACAGAAGCTTTTTGAAAATCTGAAAAAAGACGTTACAAGACTTTGTTTTCTATGCGGAGAAAACGGCGATATCTTAAAATCTGCCGCTGACAGAATGAATGTCCGTGAGCTTCTGGATTTTAAATCCGAATTGGAATACAAGAACCGTTCAAATAAAAATCCTCAGCTTGCATATGAAAGCTCAAAGGATTTTACTGAAAGCTTCAAAATGACGAAAGGAAAATAAATTATGACCGTTTCAACAATAAATTCTCTTTTTACTCTATTTTCCGGCGAAACCGATACGGAAAAATATTCTCCTCTTGTAAGCTCCGCAGTAACTCAGGTAAGGAATATGCTCCGTGAGGGTGCAAGCTCTAATGACATACGTCTTGACTATCTTTGCGCCGCTGTTGCAAATTACCGTTATACACAAATTACCTGCGTAAAAAACAAGGTTGCCTATACATATGCCGGTACTGCCGAAAAGGAGGGAAATTCCCAGCTTGAATACGACTTTTCAAAGGAACTTATGCTGGAATACTTCAGACAGTGCGGAGATCTGCTTTACGACGATAATTTTAGTTTTATGACGGTAGGATACGGAGGTGCGGCTGATGAATCTTAAAAATCTTGTTTACGGTATTTACGGACTTATAAATTATAAACGCACCGACGTATTTGCCGAATATGAAAAAATTCCCGTTAAGGATCACGATGATATTTATATTGTGACAAGTATTGAAAATATCTCACTGAAAAATCAGTTTATCAAAAGCAGTCTTAAAAGATATGAAACTCTGATTGATCTTAAAGTCAGAGTACTCGGACGTCCGGACGAAGATCCGCTTGTTCTTTATGATTACATGGACAACGCTGTTATCAGCCGTCTTGCTTCTGGCGGATACTACTTGAAATCCGCTGAGATAAAAGGTCCTAAACAGGATAACGGATTAAAGCGTTTTGTCCTTGAGGGAATTTTTACACTTGAAGCGAAATCGGAGGCGGAAATATAATGAATCATGCTTTAGTCCTTGAGCAGGACTGCTCGGTAAACATTTCCGGAATCACAGTTTATATTGACGCATATGAAATATCTGCTGAAAATAAATTTTTATTTCAGCCTATGGCAGTTTCCGGAATTAGATTTCAGGAACTGGGCAGGCATCCGGCGTCCATAAAAATAACCGGAAGAATTCTTAAGTCTGAAGGAATAAATCCGGCAGCTCAGCTAAACGGTCATATGACTAATTCAACGGTATTCAATCTTAATATGGACGGTTTATATATTAATGCCGCAAAGCTGAAAAAATATTCTATAAATACTCAGACTAATTCCCAATTTCATCAGTGCGTTGTTGAATTTTACTGCGACAGCTACATAAACGGAGGCAGCTAATGAATTTAAAGCTTACATTACGTACTACGACAAATACAGATTATGAATTCGGAAGATGCGTTTCTTTTTTCTTCACCAAAGACGCATACACTCCGTATACTTTGTTTGAAGGAGTTTTTCTTACTGAAAAAACCGACATTGCAAATATTAAGGAAGTAATTTTTTCAGTTGACCAAACTGATATTCACTATGGACTTCTTGACAGTGTTGATTTCTGTACATTACAGGGTTATAAAATTATTAAAGTAAAATCCAAAGGATTTACGTCCCTGCTTTGTCAGAATCAGCCCAAACCCGGATTAAAGCCGGATTCCGATCTCGCTACATTAATGTCGGAATTTGACATACCAAATGTTACGTATGAGTCAACGTCGCTTTTAAATTACATTTACATAAAGGAAGGATCTACCTTATGGGACGCCGCTGCAAATTTCAATTTTCGTCTTAACGGAGGGTATCCTTATATTGAGGGGACAAATAACGTAAGAGTTACTCTTAAAACGCCTTCTGAAAAAACCGTTTCTGAAAACGATATTATAAAGACCGGAATAATTTACGATTATTCCAAAATTATCAGCCATCTTCACATGAAAGACGTTGACGGTACTTACGACGCTTTCAGCAGAAGCAATCTGTTTGCCATTAACCGCAGACTGATCAGGCATAAGCAGATCCCCCTTGATATGCAGTATCTCAGCGCTCCCGATTCCGGACTTCTCTTTAAACTTAATTTCAGTCAGAGGGGGTGCAGATGTCATTATGTTCAGTACATAGGATATTCCGGAGAAGATCTAAACGATATGGTGTCTTTTGGCGATGTCAGTCTTCAGAGAATTAAAAAAATTGAGCTTTCCGGGGGAAAGGGAACAGTCAAAACCTTACTCGGAGTTTATTCCGACGCTTTTTAACTTACTTTTTTGAAAAAAAAGTAAGCAAAAAACTTTTATATCGGGTTTAGTTAACTGGTAAATTTTTTATAAGGCTCGACAGGTAAGTAAACAGAGGATTATAGAAAAAATTTTGAAAAAAAATAAGCAAAAAACTTTTATGCCGAATTTTATTGACTTGATTTTCTTTTTAAAAACTCGCAAAGTTAATTTTGCAGAAAATAAAAGAAAAAGATTTTGAAAAAAAGTAAGCAAAAAACTTTTATGCCGAATTTTATTGACTTGATTTTCTTTTTAAAGACTCGCAAAGTCAATTTTACAGGGAATAAAAGAAAAAGATTTTGAAAAAAGTAAGCAAAAAACTTTTATATCGGTTTTAGTTAACTGGTAAATTTTTTATAAGGCTCGACAGGTAAGTAAACAGAGGATTATAGAAAAAATTTTGAAAAAAATAATCAAAAAACTTTTATGCCGAATTTTATTGACTTGATTTTCTTTTTAAAGACTCGCAAAGTTAATTTTGCAGGGAATAAAAGAATATTTTACAAAACATATACCGCCCCAGCTTGTGCATATAACACAAACCGAGGCGGTTAAACTTTATTTTTTATTATCATTGAGAGGAACTCTTCTGACGAACAGGAACGCTATTGCAGTCAGAAGTACTGCAATGCAAGGCAGTACAGCTGTAAGATGATAAACACTTTCCTCAAGCCACTGTATAAATTTCAAGAAAGCTTCGATTATTTTATTGTCGGCAAATTTAAAGTCAATAAAAAGTATAATAACCGATCCTATCTGAAAAATCAGCCACAGACTTAGTGGAATTATAATTTTTAAAATTCTGTTGAGACGGTATAAAAGCGCTCCTATTAAGACACCCAGAGATGAAACAGTGATATACATAGTAAAATCCATTAAAAATATTGTAGGGTATTCTGAAATTTTTGGGCTAATACTAGTTCCGGATTGATAAAGATACATTTGTTCATACATTGAATCATAAAACATTTTAGTGTGTTTTTCATAAGTATTACCAATAATATTAATTATTGAATCTCCTGCGGCTGCTAAGACTGAAATAGTTATAAAACCAAGAATCAATGCCATAAAAAATGTTTTTCTTGATATGCCGTTTTGCATGGAAAGAGCCAAACTTTCTCTGTAAAATACTATTCCCGAGATCATCATAAATATAACTGTGCCCATTTCCATACCGCCGAAGCTGCCGTTCGTATCAATACATAAAGTTAAAAGCAGTCCCAGATGAACTATTACAAAAATTATCCCAAAGTAAATCAGGTAAGATTTTCCCTGTTGCCAAATTAAATATTTGTAAATTGATTTAAGCTTCATATGATTTCCTCCATTATGAGTTAGTAAGCTGAACAAACAGCTTTTGCAGATCCATTGCAGATATTTCAAGTCCTGCCGGAATACCCTCCGATGGTACGCTGCCGATTATATACGCCGTTTTCAGTCCGCCGATGGAATCAGTACCGATAACGTTTTTATCTTTTATAAATTCATCTATAGCGGCGGCTGAGCCTGCAACGGTAAAGCCAGTACGCAAAAGCGAATCCCTGGTTTGATTTCTTATGATCTCTCCGTTTTTCACTATTATAACGTCCTCGATTACCGATGAAACTTCTTCGATCAGATGTGTGGAAATAACGCAGCAGAAAGGGTTTTCAGCATATTTTTCAATGAGAACCTTATAAAAAATATCACGGTGATTAGCGTCCAGTCCCAAAACGGGTTCATCAAGGAAGATATACGGCGTATTTACTGAAAGAGCAATTATAATTTTAAAAATCGAAGTGTAGCCGGTTGAAAGAGAACGAGGAGTTTTATTGACGTTCAGACTGAATTCATTTGCCAGCTTCATTGCATATTCGGTATCAAAATCGGGATAAAATTCCTTAGTCCATTTGAAAATTTTTTTAATTTTCATTTTCGGAGGATATAGATTGCTTTCATTCATAATATATAATTTTGACAAAGCCTTATCATTTTCCCTTGCATTTACTCCGTCAACAAATATTTCACCTTCTGTTGAAAAAATTCTGTTTGAAATAATTTTCAAAAGCGTAGATTTTCCTGCGCCGTTTCTGCCTAAAAGTCCGTAAATCTTATTTTCTTCAAAGGTAAGATTGACCATATTCAAAGCACGCACTTTTTTAAAATCCTTGGTAACATCTTTTATTTCAATACTCATAATGCATCTCCTTTATCCAACATCATAATAATTTCTTCCTTTGTTACTCCAAGCCGTTTGGCTTCAGCAAGAAGCTCCTTTACATAATTTTCGAAAAATAAATTCCGTCGTTTTTCCGTAAGTTTTTTCTTAGCGCCCTCGGCTACAAACATACCGACACCTCTTTTTTTATAAACTATTCCGTTTTCTGTAAGTATATTTATTCCTTTCAGAGCCGTTGCAGGATTTATTTTTAATGTGACGGAAATCTCTGTTATTGAAGGAATTTGGCTGCCCTCTTCAAAAGCTCCTGTTAAAATTGCGTCCTCCAATCCGTCGGCAACCTGGACGAATATCGGCTTTTCACTGTTGAAGTCTAGATTCATTTGCATGCCTTCTTTCTGTTTTGGTTAATTAGTCGACTGATTAACTACAAGTGTATAATACCATATCTTTTTCAGTTTGTCAATACCTTTTAAAGAAAAATTTATTTTAAGATTTTATACTATTGACGAATCAGTAAAAATAATGATATACTATAAAGAAAGCTAATAACGTATATTCGGGGGAGAGAAAAATGAACGAGCTTTTCAAATCGGTACGATATTTAAAGGGCGTAGGGGAAAAAAAAGCTGCTTATTATGAAAAGCTGGGAATTTCTACAGTTTATGACCTCCTTTATCATCTTCCGCGCAGTTATGTTGATTTTTCTAATCCCGTATCTCCTCTTGAAGCTAATATAAACGACTATGCAGTACTTAAAGGAACTATAGTAAAAAAAATGACCGAACAGAGAATACGTAAGGGTTTGAGTATCTTTAAAGCCGTCGCTACAGACGGCGTTCACGATTTTGTTGTTATAATTTACAACAATGTGTACGGATTCCGTGCGCTTAAAGAGGGCGAGGAATACTGCTTTTACGGTAAGATAACAGGAAATCTTTTACGCCGTGAGATCAATTCTCCCCGTATTATAAAATCGGACGCAGAGCCTTTTCAGCCTGTCTATCACCTTACAACAGGACTTACTTCCGCTGCAATTCTGCAAAATATGAGGGAAGCTGTGTCCATACTGGACAGCGAACCCTTTGACAGTATGCCGACAAATCTGCTGATGGAAAACGAATTGATGTCCCTTCCTCACGCACTGAAAAGCATTCATTTTCCTGCCGATTCCCAAGACGCCGCAAACGCAAGGAGACGTCTTGCATTTGACGAACTGCTGATACTACAGCTTGGTATGCTGACTATGAAAAATCACAGTCGTGAGAAAACAGCGTACATAATGGATAAAAATACGGACATGACTGCCTTTTTCGGCAGTCTGCCTTTTGAAATGACCGACGCACAAAAAAAATCAATATCCGACGTTATAAACGATATGTCTACAGATTCTCCTATGAACCGTCTGCTTCAAGGGGACGTGGGCAGCGGTAAAACTGCTGTTGCCGCCGCCGCATGCTATTTTGCCTGTCAAAACGGATTTCAGTCTGCGTTGATGGCGCCTACGGAAATTCTTGCAGTACAGCATTACAATACCCTCAAAAGCTTTCTTGAACCCATAGGCGTAAATGTAGTACTGCTGACAGGCTCAATGACCGCTAAACAAAAGCGTATTGCAAAAGAAGCACTGAAATCAGGCGAAGCGGCGGTAGCCGCAGGTACTCATGCAATAATACAGAAAGACGTTGAATTTCAACGTCTTGGTCTGGTTATTACCGATGAACAGCACCGTTTCGGCGTTGCACAGCGTGCCGCCCTTGCCGACAAGGGAAACAGTCCCCACAGACTTGTAATGTCGGCAACGCCTATTCCACGTACCCTTGCGCTGATTATTTACGGCGATCTGGATATTTCTATTATCAATCAGATGCCAAAGGGCAGACTGCCGGTAAAAACCTATGCAGTAACCGGTAAGCTGAGGAAAAGGGCTTATAATTTTATAAAGTCGGAAATTGACAATGGCAGGCAGGCTTATATTGTGTGTCCCATGATCGAGGACATTGACAGCGATCTACAGGCCGTCAAAAGCTATGCGGACAAGCTGAGAATCGACGATTTTGCAGATTATGAAATCGGTCTGCTTCACGGTAAAATGAAAGCCGCTGAAAAAAATGAAATAATGAGTAAATTTAAGGACGGTAAAATTGATTTACTGGTCTGTACCACTGTTGTGGAGGTGGGTGTGGACGTTCCAAACGCTTCCATTATGCTGATAGAAAATGCCGAGCGATTTGGTCTTTCACAGCTTCATCAGCTGAGAGGTCGTGTGGGACGTGGAAGTCAGCAGAGCCATTGTATTCTCCTGACGGACAATACAGGTGAAGAATGCATCAGGCGAATGAAAATTATGAGCAAAACGTCGGACGGCTTTAAGATTTCCGAAGAAGACCTTAAAATGAGAGGTCCGGGAGACTTTTTCGGTCAGCGTCAGCATGGACTTCCCCCGCTTAAAATCGCAGATATTGCCTCCGATATGGAAATGATGAATCTGACAAAAAGTATCGCCGAGGATATAATCAGTAAGGATCCTCAGCTTGAAAGCCGTGAATACCGTGGATTGAAACTTGAAATAATCCGGCTTTTTAATAAAAATGGCGGCTTCGCTTTTTGAAAAAAGCTTGGCAAAAACTTTCATATCGTCTTTAGTCTGATGAAATATTTTAAATAAGGCTCGACAGGTAAGTAAATAGAGGATTGAAGAAAAAAATTTTGAAAAAAAGTAAGCAAAAAACTTTCATGCCGTCCGCTTTTGAAAAAGCGGAACCAAAACTTTTATGCCGGATTTCCTTGTAAAAACTCGCAAAGTTACATTTCTTGCAGTTCTGTTGCCTTGTAATGGTTGATTTCCTTTTTAATATCGGTAATAGCATTTTTAAGTTCGTTTAAAGAATTTACTATTTCTGTATTTTCCAATTTTGTTTTAGTGTGTTCTTTCATTAATTCATTATGTTCCTGTGCAAAAATATCGTGATAGTCAAAAAATTCCATGGGAGTTACGTCTAGATAATCACAAATTTCAAAAAATTCTTTCATAGTAGGCAAGTAATTACCGTATTCAATAGAATAAATGTAATCGGGTTCGTGTCCGAGAGATAAACTCATTCTTCTAGAAGATACTTCCCGCAAATATCTTAATTCTGCAAGACGGTCGATAAAATCATTTTCGCTCATTTTATAAAACTCCATTCTCTAAAAAATTCAGCTATTGACGGACTAAACCAAAAAATGATATACTATAAATAAGTGTCAATTAAAGTAAACATTATTAGGCTTTTTAATAGCTTATCTATATTATAGTGCAAGATTTTGCACTTGTCAACATAATTAGTGCGAATTTTTATACTTTTGGTGAAAACAAACAAAAATATATTGTTACATTTGTGACATTAAACGTAAAGGAGTATTAAAAAATGTATGAACTTATAAAATCTCTATGTAGTAAAAATGGAATATCAATAACATATTTATGTGAACATGTAACAGGGAGCAAGGGAAATCTGCAAACATGGAAAAAAGATAATATTAAACCTACATCATTAAAAAAAATAGCTGATTATTTTGATGTTTCTGTTGATTATCTTCTTGGAAGA
>NZ_JAOQKH010000004.1:83417-121004 GCF_025567485.1 Porcipelethomonas ammoniilytica
AAAAAAGAAGCAAAAAATGTATGACGGATAAAATTCGGCACTTTATGTGCCGCAAGCCGCCCACGGCGTTTGAGTGGGCGCATTTCTTTGTTACTTTCTTGTTGCGAAACAAGAAAGTTAAAAAAAGGAAGTTTTAAAGAAACTTGTTTCTTTGCTTTCTTCTTTTGTGTGAACAAAGAAAGAAGGGCATTTCTTTTCGTTATTTTCTTTGGGCAATCAAAGAAAATGACAAATATGTTTTGCTTTCGCTTTTACAAAGCGTAGAATGTTTGAAACAAGAAACGAACAAAAAAGCTTTAATATAAAAACAGACCGAAACAAAAGTTTCGGTCTTTAAATTTATAAAATAAAGAAAGATAAGGCAAAAATTTAAAAAGTAAAAATTAATTAATAATAGTTGTATCGTTTTCCTTATCAAACAGATGAATTCTGTTTGGATCAATTGCAACCTTGATCTTATCGTGAGCTTTCGCTGTTGAACGAGGTGAAACTCTAGCAGTAAGCTGAGTACCTTCGCATGTAAGGTACAGATAAGTTTCAGCGCCCATCATTTCTGTAATATCAACGTCACAGTCTATAACGCCTGTTGTAGCGTTTGAAAGATACATTTCTTCATCGTGAACGCTTTCAGGACGGATACCCAGAGTAACTTCCTTACCCACATAATTATCCAGCTGAGGAGCAACCTTGGATTCAGGAATTTCAACAGTATACTTAACACTTGAACCAAATTCAACTACATACTTTGAACCATTCTTCTTCAGTACAGCGTCAATAAAGTTCATCTGAGGAGAGCCTAAGAATCCTGCAACAAACTTATTGCACGGATGCTCATAAAGAGCCTGAGGAGTATCAACCTGCTGAATAATACCGTCTTTCATAACAACGATTCTGTCGCCCATTGTCATAGCTTCAGTCTGATCGTGAGTTACGTAAATAAATGTTGTACCCAGTTTCTGGTGAAGCTTAGCAATTTCTGTTCTCATCTGTGCACGGAGCTTAGCGTCAAGGTTTGAGAGCGGTTCGTCAAGCAGGAATACCTGAGGTGAACGAACGATAGCACGACCCAAAGCAACACGCTGACGCTGACCGCCTGACATAGCCTTAGGCTTTCTGTCGAGAAGGTGACCCAGGTCGAGGATCTTAGCGGCTTCCTTAACCTTACGGTCGATTTCGTCCTTTGGAACTTTTCTCAGCTTAAGACCAAAAGCCATGTTATCATAAACAGTCATATGAGGATACAAAGCGTAGTTCTGGAAAACCATTGCGATATCTCTGTCCTTAGGAGCGATATCGTTTACAAGACGGTCGCCTATATAGAGTTCACCTTCCGAGATTTCTTCCAGACCGGCAATCATTCTGAGCGTTGTGGACTTACCGCAGCCGGAAGGTCCGACTAATATGATAAATTCCTTATCTGTGATTTCTAAATTTACGTCTTTAACGGCTGTAAAGCCACCGGGATATTTCTTATAAATTCCGCGTAATGATAAACTTGCCATTTTATCTATTCCTCCCACATAATAATTCTGCTAACCCGAATAACAGATTAACTTACATATAATATAATACCAAATTTTTAACAAAGTTTCAAGTCACTAATTATCCAAAGTTATCATTGCATGTTTATCCAATATGACGAAAAATTCTCTGTAATATTGCGGAAAACTTCTTCAAAACATTGTGATTTCAACAGGTTTTCAACATCTTTGTGCATTATTTCCATATACTCGCCAATCGCCAGTTTTTCTGGCATCAGCAGTCCTCCCATCTGAATTCTGCACAATTTTTCAACACTGTTTTCAACAGCTGAAAACATACGTTTTATCTGATGATATTTCCCCTCGTGAAGTTCTATAAACGCCGTTTTTTCGCAGTCGGGAAACCGCTTCACTTTTGCCGGAAGACACTTCTCCCCTCCGTCTATTATAACGCCTTCAGCAAACTGTCTTACATAATCTTCTTGAAAACTTTCGGCAAGTTTTACAATATAATATTTAGGAATATGTTTTTTGGGAGATAATATTCGGTGACTCAGAGTTCCGTCATTAGTAATAAGAACCATTCCTGTAGTATCCTTATCCAGTCTGCCGGCGGGAAATATATCTTTTCTTTTTATATCATCACCCAGAAGATCCATAACGGTTTTTTCATGTTTGTCCTCAGTGGCACAGACAAAGCCCTCAGGCTTATTTAAAATTATATATACTTTATCCCTGTATAAGATTTTGCGTCCGTCAGCGATGATTTCCGATGTTTCGGGGTCAATCTTTATACTGCCGTCACGAAGTATTTTTCCGTTCACGCTTATTTTACGTTTCCATAGAAGTTTTTTTATATCAGTTCTGGTAAGATCGGTCTGAGAGGACAAAAATTTATCCAGTCTTACATTCATAAAAGTGCTCCTTTACGCATAAAAAGTAATGAGGTGCTTACATATGAAGAAAAAAATTATAGCTATAGCCGCCGTACTTGGCATTGCGGCGGCGGCAATTTTTATATGCCGACGAATTGAACCAAAACAAGACGAACCTCCTCTTGTGCTCAACGAATATCAGCGTGAAGCATATTTAAATATCAGAGGGTGGGAAATAGAGGAAATATCCTGTCAAACTGTAAGAATACCCGAAGAATTTGAGGGTATTTACAGGGAGTATGCCGATATTCAGAGTAAGGACGGTTTCAAGCTTGAAAATTATAAAGGAAAAGAAGTTTTAAGATGTTTATATCGGGTACTTAATTACGGAGGAGACTCAGAAGTCACTGCCGAGCTGCTTCTTTATAATGACGAGCTGATTTCTGCGGCTCTTATTGAAAATAAGCAGGACGGTTTTATAAAACCCTTAAATTCTCTTTTTAAAGACTCGTAAATCATTTACATTCATTTCCCTAAAACACGCAGTCAGCCCTTATAATTTTCAAATTCCTCTTTCGTTCCGTTAAAAACGTTCAGATCTATATACTGTTCTGCTCCGTCATATCCGTCCAGGCGTCCCCTGTTGCAATACTGCCAGAAAGTCCATTTTCTTTCATCCGGCAGCTCAGCCTTGGTAAATATACTTCTTATCCATATATCGTTATCGTCAAAGTAACCTTTAATATAAAGCTCATAAGTAATATCGGTAACGTAAATAACAGGCATTAAACCGTAATAATCATAAACGGCGTCTATCATTTTTTTAAGATTATATCTTGTTTCTTCTTTTTCCGGAGGGTCAGAGCCGTGCTGAGCATAAAATTCAAGGTCTATTACAGGCGGCAGCATATTTTGTGTTTTTGGCACGGTTTTGATAAAATTTTCAGCCTGTGTAATTCCTGAACTGTCAAAGCTGAAAAAATGGTATGCACCGATTCTAATGCCTGTTTCAGACGCATTTTGAAAATTCTGCTGAAAATACTCGTCCTCGTAACCGCTTCCCTCTGTAGCCTTAATAAATGCAAAATCAATATCTTGATTCTCCAGCGTTTCCCAGTCAATTTCCCCCTGATAAGAGGACACATCTACGCCCCTTACAGGATATTTCTTTTTTGACGGAGTATTAGGCCATATCAATCCGTTATACCATAAAATTATAAAAAAATAAAGAAAAATAAATACACAACTGATTATTATAATTATTTTGTATTTAAGTTTCATTCTGCTCCTTTCATAACTCTTTTTTAAACTATATCAAAGAATCTCATAGCGTTTGCACAGGTTATATCAAGCATTTCCTGCGCTGTAGTTCCCTTTATTTCTGCCGCTTTTTCAGCGATTTTTTCAATCATACTACTGTCGCAGCGTTTGCCTCTGTATGGCTCAGGCGCCATATAAGGACAGTCGGTTTCAAGCATAAGTCTGTCCGTCGGTACTTTTTCCAAAGCCCTCAGGGCTTTTTTTGCATTTTTAAAGGTAATTACTCCCGTAAAGCTTATATACATTCCCAAAGCAATTATTTCCTTTGCTGTTTCAGCAGAACCGCTGAAGCAATGTACAACGCCCTTAGGTTTATATTCTCTTAATATTTCCATTGTATCGTTTGAAGCGTCTCTGGAATGCACTATAACCGGTATATCAAGCTTTTTTGCAAGCTCCAACTGACTTATAAACAATTTTTTCTGTTTTTCTGCCGAATACCTGTCATAGTGATAATCAAGTCCGATCTCACCAAGAGCCTTTATTTTTTCTGAAGAAAGTATATACTTTTCAAGCCGAGGCAAAAAATCCTCAGGAGTATAGTCCGCCGCTTCGGGATGCACTCCCAAAGCGCCGTAAATATAGTCAAACTTTGAAGTAAGTTCAAGTATTTTCGGACAATCCTCCATACAGGCTGAAACGGTAACTATTTTTTCCACGCCCTTAAACGGAAGATTGTTTAAAAGTTCCTCTCTGTCGCAGTCAAAAGCGCTTTCAGTATAATGACTGTGAGAATCAAATATATTATTCATTTTTCTGAGTCTCCTGACTTTCCGCATTTGAATTATTATCGTCGGTTTTTGTTTCATCAAAATAAATTTTAATATCTTCCGCAAAATAATTGTCTGCAACAAAATTACTTTCCGCTTCATTTCCGTAAGGAGTTATAAACTTTGCTCTCGTGGAACGTGATTCGCTGTCCGAAGGGTCGCTGTACTTAAGCATAAACTTGATCGCATACTTTTTATCATTATAATCTATCGCTGAAATGTCGCTTTTTATCATATTAATAAGAGTTTCAAAAGTATTGTCAAGATTTTCCGCAATTCTGACGCCGCTGGTCTGATTCATCATAGCTGTGACAATTGCCGAAGCTGTTGAAATACGCTGAATTTCTCCGCCGGAATATCCGCCGTAGCTTATAATTTTTTCAATTTGCTCCGGTGAAAGATACTGTTCGCTGTCAGATTCCGGCACTCCTGCTATTCCCTTCGGCACAGCGTAGCTTACCCCTCCCAGTATATTACACGCTTTTTTAAAGCTTTCAGAATCAAATACCGCATATCTGTCGATTTCTATCCCCAAGGTATATTCAATACTCTGGCTTATTCCCGCAGCGCCGCTGCTTACATAGACGTCCTCAGCTCTTTTATTGTCGCTTCCCACAAGCATATTGCTTGGTATTCCCATAAACAGAATCTGTTTATCAACAGGAGTAGAGCGCATCACAATAAACGTATAAGGTTCAGGATAAACCTCTTCTACATCTTCTCCTGTTTCCTCCCAGTCATATGTCTCATCGTCTTCATAATATTCGTCGTCCTGATAATCTTCGTTATCTTCGCTGCTCTCGTCGGGAATATCAACGCTGTCACTTAAATCAAGTATCAGCATAACAGTATGATTGTCCTCCTCTGAGAGAGTCCCTGCCTCGTTTACCATTGTAAGAAGCGAAGAATCGTCTTTATCTATTTTATCGTATATAATCATCGCAATTCCGCCGATTACTATTAATGAAATCAAAAATGTAAGCAGAAAAGGAATGGCTATACTTCCCGATTTCTTCTTTTTCTTTTTAGTCATTATACATTTCTCCTTTTTTTCATAATCCCTGTATTTACAGGGATTTTCTTCATGTTCATACATTTATTAACAGTGTTTATACAAATTGTTGAAAACTCTGTTGAAACAGTTGAAAGTTCGTCTGCCAAAAGACACTTATTTTTGTCAACTGTCAATTTTAACAAATCAGTCCAGATAAAACAGACCTTTTTTTCTTTCATTTTTCTTTAAAATATAATTATTAACATTTATTATATTTATTTTCAGTCCTTGTTTTCTGGCATAATTTATAGTCTGTCCCGTACCGCTTTTATAATCATCCACAACTGCTATCAGCTTTGACGATCTGTCCACCATATACTGATTTCTGAGTCTGTAGCAGTCTCTTGAATAACTTTCCGATACACATATGAGTTCATCTGCCTTTTCAATAACATTTGACAAGCTCCACAGATCCTGATTTTTAAAATTTTCTCCGTGTGCGGCAAAAGGCTTTGCACAGATAAGCTTAATATCAGGAAATCTGTTTTTCACTTCGAGCACATATTCCGCTGCCCAGAGGTCAACGCCTCTTGCAAGTCCGGATATAAAGTATTTATACCCCTCCTCCGCCGACTGATAAATCTGATAGTAAAGCATACTTCTTATTACATTCAACGACGCATTTTCTGTTTCTCCGTATCCCGGAAGCTTTTCCGGTCTGTGTCCTGTAAAGCACACTGTTTTTTCTCTTAAATATGTCACTTTCTTTTTTTCCTTTATTATAAAATATATATAATTTATTATAACATATTAATATTTTAATTTCAAGCAAGCTTTTTGAAGCAGTTGTTCCCTCCTTACGCCATAAGCTAATTGATCGTCTCCTAACGGGCAGGCGAAATAAGCTGGCAGGGAGGTGATAGGTATGGAACTTACATATTTAGTTCTCACTATCCTGCTTCTTGTTACTGTTAATGAAGTAATCAAGAACATAAAGAAATAAACCGCCCCAAGCTGTCAACTTAAGCGGTTTATAAACTAGCTAATTTGGGAGCGACCGTCTATCAATGTGCCCCTTTTTTATTATTATAACAATATTTTTATATAATGTCAAGACCTTGCATTAAATTTCGCCATTGGCGAATTTTTATTTATTCACTAAAATCACATCAGTTGATTTATAAATAGGACAATTATTTCTTTTTGGAAAGTTCTGCTTATAAAACTCCTGATATACACATTTCTTGTACTTAATACAATTATTTACATACTTCAGCGGCTTATATAAGTCCATCTTAATTTGATTTTAGTATATACATGTTTCATTATTTTGAAATCGAGATATTTAATTTTGGTTCTATATTTTTTTAGAAATCAGCAGAAGTTGAAATATTTTAAGAAAGTACAAAATATTTTTTCTATGCATTGAAGCTCGGATAATAACCGGGATTTAGATATTTATTAAAAATTAATTACAATGTTGTTTTTTATTGTCAAAATATTGACATTTTACAATATTTGGTATATAATAAAAACATAGCCATGGTTAAATATTTTAAAGAAGATGATAAAATGAAAAGAAGTGCAAAAAAAATTTGTTCATTGATCATGTCAACCTTAATACTGTTTTCTACGGTACTTTATTTTTTTGAAAATAAAGCTTTTGCTGATCAGAGCAGAATAGATAATTTTAGTAAATCTTATAATTTAAGTAAAAATCCGGCACAAAATATGATTAATATTGCCCTTGCTCAACAAGATAAAACAGGAAGTCTGCTTGGATACACGGAGGAATGGTGTGCTGATTTTGTCAGTGATTGTGCTGTATTAGCCGGTCAAAGTTCTGCTATTCCTCATGATGGATATTGTCCTACATTAAAGCAAAAAATTATAAATGCAGGAGGAAAAGATGTTACATCTTCTCCTCAACCGGGAGATATTGTATTTTTTAACGGTCATGTTGAAATCGTTTATTCCGGAACATTAAATGCATTATATTCTATAGGCGGTAATACTGGAAGTGGAAGTAGTTTATATGCACGTAAGGTTTGTGCGCCGCGTATTCATGGTGGAGTGGTATGTGTTTTGCGACCCAATTACGATGAAAATGCTGTTCCCCTTACATTTCAAAATGATGATGAACTTAAAATACCATATCCACGTCCTACCGGAAATCCTAATTTGCAGAATGGTTCATCAGGAGACAGCGTAAAATGGCTGCAATATGCTTTGAATCTTGTAAACAACGCAGGACTAACAGTTGATGGTCAATTTGGATCGGGAACACAACAAGCAGTTGTTAATTTCCAGCGTGCAAATGGATTAACAGCTGACGGCATTGCAGGTCCGGCAACAATAAGTAAGATTGTAGAGGTTAGGAAGAAACAATTAGGTTCATCAACAAATACTGACACAGAACTTGGAATACCATATCCACGTCCTACCGGAAATCCTAATTTGCAGAATGGTTCATCAGGAGACAGTGTAAAATGGCTGCAATATGCTTTGAATCTTGTAAATAATGCAGGACTAACAGTTGATGGTCAATTTGGATCAGGAACAAAACAAGCTGTTATCAATTTCCAAAGAGCATATGGTCTTGATGTTGATGGAATCGCTGGACCTGCAACAATAAGTAAGATTATTGAAGTTAGAAAAAAGCAGATCTAAAATTGCTGTATAATTAATTAATAATGGAGGAAAATAAAAATGGTAAAAGAAAAAAGGTTATTGAAAAAAACTAGTTCATTAATAATTGCAATTTTTATGTTGTTTTCATTTGCGTTCAACTTTCCAAATGATAAAGTTGAAGCTAGTGATATGGCTTCATATGTTCGCAGTTTAATAGGTACACCTGCAAAGGAATGGGGAAGCGGAACAGGAACGCAATGCGTAGAGCTTCCAAAGTATTATATAGAAAATTATTTTGGATTATATACAAAAACACTTGCATTAGGTAATGGAAATGAAATGTATAAAATAGTAAGCCAAACATTTTCAAGTAAATTTCAAAAAATAGATTATTATAATGGATTCGTGCCGCAACCCGGAGATATTATTTCTTATCATAGTTCATCTTCACCAGCTTATGGACATGCAGCAATTGTATATGAAGTTTCAGGTAATACATATAAAATAGCAGAGCAGTGGAATGGAAGCAATACAGTAAGATCTAATACAAAAACTGTAGCAGCCGGACAATATGGTGTAAGCTATACAATTATAGGTGTTGCCAGACCAAAAAATCAAACAACTACCTCAAATGATACTGAACTTAAAATACCATATCCACGTCCGACCGGCAATCCTAATTTACAAAATGGTTCATCAGGGGACAGTGTAAAATGGCTGCAATATGCTTTGAACCTTGTAAACAACGCAGGACTAACAGTTGATGGTCAATTTGGATCGGGAACACAACAAGCAGTTGTTAATTTCCAGCGTGCAAATGGATTAACAGCTGACGGCATTGCAGGTCCGGCAACAATAAGTAAAATTGTAGAGGTTAGAAAGAAACAATTAGGTTCATCAACAAATACTGATACAGAACTTGGAATACCATATCCACGTCCGACCGGCAATCCTAATTTACAGAATGGTTCATCAGGAGACAGTGTAAAATGGCTGCAATATGCTTTGAATCTTGTAAATAATGCAGGACTAACAGTTGATGGTCAATTTGGATCAGGAACAAAACAGGCTGTTATCAACTTCCAAAGAGCATATGGTCTTGATGTTGATGGAATCGCTGGACCTGCAACAATTAACAAAATTGTTGCAGTTAGAAAGAGTCAATTAAATTAATAGAAAATTTATAAAATGTAAAAATCAGCAATATTTAGAAAAGTTTTTTTACGCATTAAAGCTCGGTTAATAGCCGGGCTTTTGATGTATAATATAGTAAATACACATTAGGGGGCATACTGATAGACGGTTATCCCCATATCTAATGCAACAAAAAGCAAGATAGTGAGAACTGGTTAGGAGTTTTTTGCTTTCATAAATACAAAAAAGCCGATGCTTTCAAATTTTATCAGCATCGGCTATATTAGTATTGATTTTATAATTTTATTATTTTAAATCACTGCTTTTTATAGGAAAGTCATTAGCAGTTATATATCCTGATTCAATCATTCTTATTGCTTTAGCATCATTAGCATTTACGCCGTCGCCTCGATCACAGCAATCTGCATTGTCCTTACCCTGTGCAGACAGAGCGTAATTAGGATTTCCTAAAGACTGAGAAATAGCAACTGAATCAGCTATTGTAACTCTTCCGTCGCAATTTGCATCGCCTAAAAGTAAGTTATCGGAACAAACAGCTATATATCCATCATATGTTTTGTTAATATTTGCGAGTGCAGGCACTTTAAGAATGTCGGCAGCTGTAGCGGTAAATGTAGGATTATCAGAAGAATAAATACCTTTTTTAAAAGTATAAGCCTGCATATTATATCCATTTGTATCACATTCTTTGTTTATAAATAAATCGCTGGCATTATTAGTTGATTTATAAATAATATCAATAGGA
This sequence comes from Porcipelethomonas ammoniilytica, assembly GCF_025567485.1. NCBI lineage: Bacteria > Bacillati > Bacillota > Clostridia > Eubacteriales > Oscillospiraceae > Porcipelethomonas > Porcipelethomonas ammoniilytica. Next base: position 93,389 of record NZ_JAOQKH010000004.1, read on the forward strand.
TAAACATCACCTATTTTTGCATTTTTAGGCAGAATAAATGTAAATGACCACATTACACCGTTAGTACCTGAATTTGCACTGCCAGCTGTACATAAGAAATAACCATTCATACCATATTTAGAAGCATTAGGGTCACTTGTGGGAGTACCAGAACCTAATCGTTTAATTGCATCACCTGCATCAATCTTTGGAAGATTAAAAGTAGAGTCTTCAGCTAATTTAAGACGTGAATCCCAATAAACATGAATACCTGTTGAACAATAAGCAAGTTGTGCTCCTGAAACTTTAAGATTAACTGTAACTTGCTTGCCGGCGGCATTACTTTGTGTAAGAACTATTTTATCCATTGTGAGTTTAGGCTTAGTAAGCGCCGCATTAGCATTTCCGTTATCTTTATAACCTGTTGCAGATACATTTACTGCAAAAACAGTAAGAGCCGTTGTTACCGCAACAGCAGCAGAAATTAATTTTTTTAATGTTTTCATAAAACCACTCCTATAAAATATAATTATACCGAATTATACCATATTTATATATTATTTGTCAATGCTTTTTACTTTATTATAACAAGTTTGACGTATTCAATAGCTTTTGGCATTAATAAAAAATCACGGATAGCCTTTGCTTTCCGTGATTTTTTTACAATAAAGTATTATTCAGTAAACCTTCTTGTACCGTTTGAATCTGTCTGATTTTTTATTTTACTCCAGATGTATCTTAGCTGCCAGCCGTCATAATTGGTTATTTCTGCTGAATTACCGGCCATCATAATTGTAGGTTCCGGAAAGCCTCCCGGCGGGAATCCGTCGATAGCGCCTTCTTCACCGTAAAAGTCAGTAATTCCGAAGCCGTGACCAAGCTCATGTTCAAATACATGTACATTTACGCCGTTAAGCATATTCAAATATGCATTGTCTGAAAGACGCTGCCCCCAGTCGCCTCCGCAGCCGCCGATGTCAGGGAATCCCTGAGTTGCCCAGAGATACATGTCGAAACGCTTGTCAAGACCGCCCGGATACTGATAGCTTCTGTCATAGAAGTGTTCCATACGTGAAAGCTCGTCCGGAGCATTTGGAAGAAGCGTTGGAATTTCTTCATAGCCGTTTGAAGTATCTCCGCTGCTGTCGTAAGGAGTACAATCTGTATAAATTATTTCATCAGGCTGTTTGTCTAGAATAACGCTTTCATCAATAACTGCCCAGCCAACGACATTTACATCAACATGATCGTATTTCCAGCCGTCGTAGCTGACCAGATAATCAGTCCAATTATTTACGGAATCTTCAATCAGCTTTTCAAACTGTTTTCTCTGATCAAGAGTAACCGTTTTGTAGGACTGCCAGCGTACTACGTAATTAAGCGTACCGTTTCCTGCGTCAATCTGATCAAAAATAGTATTCCATCTATCAGTTGATTTTTCTCTTTCTATTCTGTTGGTCCAGACCCAGTCCAGAGCCGCCTGATACTCTGTCGGCATATCGCTTAAATCAAGCTGTTCTTTATCTGACGCTGAATTTATAACAATTCTTTTTATGGCAGCATAGTCGAAAGCATTAATTTTTCCGTCACTGTTGATGTCTGCATATTCCGTATCCTCAACACTGAGAAATGCTTTTTTCACAAGGCAGTCTCCCAATATGGCGACATCCTGTGTATCGACTTTGCCGTCTTGGTTTATATCGCCTTTAAGCACATTATTATCAAGTACGCTTAAAAGCTGCTGATTAAGTGTTGAATCAGTCATTCGGCATTGATTTCTGTCATAATGAAGTCCTGTAATATCCCATAAAACCGGACACATCTGACGATCGTAAGCCGCTTTGCAGACAGAAGAAAGGAAAAGTCTTACCGAATCTTCTTCCTTATTGTTTTTCGGACAGCCGTATTCGCCGAAAATAACAGGAATACCCTTATCAACAAATGCAGATTTCATAAGATCCATATTTTTATTAAGTTCTGCGAAATCTTCTTCCGTTCCCCAGGTAGTACGGTTTTTACCCCAGTCTGCGTCCTCTTCAAGTATTGCAAAATCTGACGGTGTATAATAATGAACTGAAACCGCACATCTGTCTGCGGGATCCTGAGGCATTTCAAAAAGCGGATCGCATGTAAGTTCCACATCTGTTTTATATCCTGAAATCAGAAGATGACGTAAATCATTGTTTCCGCCGGAAGAACGCACTATGTCTACAAAGGTTTGATTTACCTCGTTTACCAGATCATAAGATTCCGCTTTACCTTCGGTACTGCCGCTCCATCTGTTCCAAAGGGAATCCCAGCCTAATTCTTCGTTCTGTGATTCAAATATAAGATAATCTCCGTAATCCTTGAATTCCTCACTGAGCTGAGTCCAGATTTTCTTATATTTATTCATACAGTTTTCTTTATCGGAAGGCATATTTTCCAGCCATCCGCTGTCATAATGAAGATTCATAATGACATACATTCCGGCGTCAAGCGCCCAGTTTACTATCTGCTTTACCCTTTCAAGATATGCTCCGCTTATGGTATAATCTTCAGACATAAGGTTAGACCACGCCACAGGCACTCTCAAGGTTTCAAAACCGGATTCAGCGTAACCCTTGATCATATCTTCGGTAATTTCCGGACTTCCCCATGCAGTTTCATAGGATTTAACGCTGCCGTCTCCCCACTGTGCTATCCAATCGCCGCAGGATTCAAGGGTATTTCCAAGATTTATGCCGATACCCATATCCCGAACAATTTCCGCAGTAGTCAAATTTCTCATCTGACTGCCGGCAGCTGAAGCCGGCTGCGGAATAACTCCGATTACAGCTATAACACACACCGCAGATACAGCTGAAATAATTTTTTTTAACAAAATAAACCTCCTCATATAAATTTTTAACTAAATAAATTTTATCATATAAAGCAACGTCTCGTCAATTGACATTTTGAATAATTTTGTTAATATTTGTTAAAATAAAAGCTACACTATTTACAATCTTCGCTTTCGTCATTTAAATAAGTTTCTACAATAAAATTAGGACGCCGCTTAGTCTCGAGGTAGATTTTTCCTATATATTCACCTATTACGCCGATCGAAAGCAGCTGTAATCCTCCGATCGCCCAGACCGAGACTACAATAGAAGTCCAACCCTGAACGGTTGCTCCCATGAAGTGTCTTATAAGAAAATAAATCAGCATAATTATACTGACAGTAAATATTCCGACTCCTAAAGCTGTGATCATTCTGATAGGCTTTATGGAAAGAGAAGTGATTCCCTCCATGGCAAACGAAAGCATTTTTTTTAAAGGATATTTGGATTCTCCTGCGAAACGTTCTTTTCTTTCATAATAAACAACGTCTGATTTGTAGCCCACCATCGGAACCATGCCTCTTAAGAATAAATTCACTTCTTTAAATTGTTCAAGAGCGTCTAACGCTCTTTTGCTCATAAGACGGTAGTCTGCATGATTATACGTTACTTCAACGCCCATTTTTGACATTATTTTATAGAAAGATTCCGCAGTAAACTTTTTAAAAAAAGTATCCGTTTTACGTGCGCTTCTGACTCCGTAAACTATATCGCATTTTTCATTTAAATATTTGTCGGTCATACCGTCAATTGCGTCTATATCGTCCTGTAAATCGGCGTCCAGAGAAACGGCGGCGTCACATTCGTCCTTAACAGTCATCAGTCCCGCCATCAAAGCGTTTTGATGTCCTTTATTTCTGGAAAGTTTTATTCCTCTGAAAATACTGTCCGATTTATGCAGTTCACTGATAATTTTCCAGGTTTTGTCCTTTGAACCGTCATCAACAAAAACAATACGGCTTTTCGGTGAAATTTTTCCCATGCCGCATAGACTGTTAATTTTTTCTTTAAGCTGTTTTGCAGTTTCGTGCAGTACCTCCTGTTCATTGTAGCAGGGTATAACTAAGTAAAGTATCATTTTTCCGTCATCCTTTTTCTGATCTTTGAATAAACCTTCAGCAATACTGCCGCAGAAATTAAAATTATTCCGGCGAATAATAATACTGATGAAAGTCTTATTTTTTTCTTTTGTTCTGTTTTATTTATATTTTCTGCTTCAGAGCTTTGTTTCTTTGAAGCTTCGGAAGTCACTTCAGTCGGATTGGTTTCATTTTCCGCAGAAAATGCGTCTGCGGTTTCCGTACGGAATTCCCCGTCTGCAAGCCTTATAATTTCGCCGGTTATATCTTCAGGTATTGCGCTGAGGTAATCTTCCGGAATGTTTTCAAGCTGAGTTTTGAAAACCTCACCGTTTCCCGGTTTTTCAAGAGTCTGAATAATTTCCTCTGCAATAAGCATATGACCGACATAATTCGGGTGTATATCAAATTCTTTTATATTTGTATAGAGCCATGAATTTTCCGAAAATTTTTTATGTATATCGGCAATTACTGTCGGCTGCTGTCTGACAGCGTTATTTATAACGCCCAGATACATAGCGGTAAACGTTTTCAGAGGCTTCATTATACTGTTTAATTTTTCATTATCTGTTTCAAAAGGATTATAAACGGTCTGCATGATTATCGGCGCTTCCGGATTCAATTCGCTTATTTTTTTTCTGATCTCAGCAATATTTTCACCTGCCTGTGCAGCGGCAGGACCGAATGCAGACGCATATTTCATTATAAATCCCTGAACAAACTCCTGTGAAAACACAAATTGTTCTTCTGAATTATTACCTCCTGCGTTTTTCAGTTCTGAAAGCGAATCAAGAAAGATCTGAAGCACATCGTTACCGCCTATTGAAACGCATATCAGATCCGCTTGTTCAACAGAGCTTCTGACATCGGCGTCGTTTTCGAGCTGTTCGATAAGCTCCGCAGTTTGTCTGCCGTCTTTTGCAAAGTTATCAAGATCAGCGTCAAAGTACTCCTGTAAATATCCGCAGTAGGAAAGCTCGTCGTCGTCAAGACCGTATCCCGTTGAAATACTGTCGCCCAGTACGGTTATTTTTTCAGCCGTCTCAGCCGAGACGCTCTGCATACACGCTAAAACAGCAAAAGCAGTAACGGCTGCCGCAAACTTTATTTTTATAGTTATCATCGCCTTTCAGGATAAATATTCAGCGTCGGAAAATAAAAAAATTACAGCGGCGCTTACTGTATTAATCATACCACAACACCTTATAATATGCAATAGATTTGTAAAATTTCTGCGGTAAAAAAATCCCCCTGTCCTTTTTAGGATAGGGGGATCATATATTTTTTTCTGTAATCATATCAATGCGTTCAAGAATTCTGCCCTTTTGTATTTCCGACAGCTGACGGAAACGAATTAAAAATTTCAGATTTTTTCTTTTTAATAGGTAAAAACTACGCCTGCGTCATGCAGGCGTTTTTTTTAGTGCTTATCATTTTTTTGATTGATCATCTTAACTATTTCTGTAATACACTTTAATTCTTTTTCGTTTAGTTGGTATAGTTTTTCTTTGATTTTTTTATCTAGCTCAGAATCCTGCGAATAATAGTTAAAGAATTCTTCAGGAGCTACCTTTAAATATTTACAGATCTTAAAGAAATCTTTTAATGATGGGAAAATATTTTTATTTATTATTTTTTCTATGTATTGTGAAGTATGACCAATTGATAAACTTAAATCTTCTTTAGAAATATTGTTTTGCATTATTAATTCAGCAAGCCGTTTTGCAAATTTTTCTTTATCATTCAAAGCAATCACCTCCTTTATCTGCATTATAACATAAAAAATAAGGTTAAGTTGCAAAATAACACAGTATAGTGTAATATATTTTAAAAAAAACACCATATAGTGTTTTTATAGTAACTTTGCGAGCCTTTAAAAATATTTACAAGTTTATGAAATCCGGCATAAAAGTTTTGGTTCCGCTTTTTCAAAAGCGGAAGGCATAAAAGTTTTTGCTAAGCTTTTTTAATATTGTATAAAAGTAACTTTGCGAGTCTTTAAAAGCATTTACAAGTTTATGAAATCCGGCATAAAAGGCTTGAAAAATGCTTCCAATTGAGTTATAATAATAAGTATATGAAAATTCAAGGAGGAACAATTATGTCAAAAAAACCATATTACATTACAACGCCGATTTACTACCCATCGGGAAATCCCCATATCGGACATTGCTACACAACGGTAGCATGCGATTCGATCGCCCGTTACAGACGAATGCAGGGGTATGACGTAATGTTTCTTACCGGAACTGACGAACACGGTCTTAAAATCGAACAGAAAGCCGCTGAAGCAGGCATTACGCCGAAAGAATACGTTGACAATATAGTTGAAATCTTCAAAAAGCTCTGGAGCTACATGAACATCAGCTATGACAGATATATCAGAACTACTGACGACTATCACGTTGAAACAGTACAGAAAATTTTCAAGGAGCTTTATGACAGAGGATACATTTATAAAGGCGAATATTCAGGAAAGTACTGTACCCCATGCGAAAGCTTCTGGACTGATTCTCAGTTAGTTGACGGAAAATGTCCCGAATGCGGACGTGATGTAGTTGAATCAAAAGAAGAAGCCTACTTCTTTAAAATGTCGCCTTTTGCCGAAAGAATAGAAAAACTGCTGACAGAAACCGATTATCTTCAGCCCAAAACACGTGCTGTAGAGCTTGTAAACAATTTTATCAAGCCCGGACTGGAAGACCTTTGCGTTTCAAGAACAAGCTTCAAGTGGGGAATCCCAGTTACTTTTGATACAAACCATGTAGTTTATGTGTGGATCGACGCCCTTTCAAATTATATCTCTGCTCTGGGTTACGAGAATAACGCTCATGACGAATTTGAAAAGTTCTGGCCGGCAGACGTTCATATGGTTGCCAAGGACATCATGCGTTTTCACGCTATTATCTGGCCTGCAATGCTTATGGCTCTTGATCTTCCTCTGCCAAAGCACCTTGCCGTACACGGCTGGATCACCTTTAACGGTCAGAAAATGAGTAAGTCTCTGGGTAACGTAGTTGACCCGTTTGTACTGGGCGAGCGTTACGGCGCTGACGCTATCCGTTACCATATCCTGCGTGAAATGGCACTGGGTGCGGACAGCTCTTTCTCAAATGAGATTATGATAAACCGTATTAACTCCGACCTTGCTAACGGTTTCGGTAATCTGGTTTCAAGAACTGTCGCTATGGTTATCAAATACTTTGACGGTACTCTGCCTGCTGAAAAAGCCTCAGGTGAGTTTGACAGCGAGTTAATTGCCGAATGTGAAGGACTTCGTGCAAAAGTCGACGAATACATGGATAAAACTCAGCTGCAAAATGCCCTTGCGGAAATATTTAAGGTCGTGTCACGAGCAAATAAATATATTGACGAAACGGCTCCGTGGGTACTTGCAAAAGACGAGGCAAACAAACCGAGACTTGCCGCAGTACTTTACAATCTTCTTGAAGCGATCAGAATAACTTCTGCTCTGCTTAGTCCGTTTATGCCGACTACTATGCCGGAAGTCTGGAAACAGATCGGTGCAGCAGAAGATGATGTGACCTACGAAAATGCCGGAAAATTCGGAGTTTTACCTGCTGACGTAACAGTAAACAAGGGAGCGGTATTGTTCCCGAGAATAGATACTGAAAAAGAAATCGACGAATTAAACAAGCTTATCGAGGCACAAATGGCAGAAACTCAGAAAGCTCAGGAAAAAATCGAGCTTGCATCTGAAATTGCTATTGATGAATTTTTCAAAACAGAACTTAGAGCCGCTAAGGTTAAATCTTGTGAAAAGGTTAAGAAATCTAAAAAGCTGCTTAAATTGCAGCTTGACGACGGTATGGGCGGCAGACAGGTCGTATCGGGAATTGCCGAACACTATAAGCCGGAGGATCTGATCGGCAAAACAGTGATACTTGTGGCAAATCTTAAACCTGCAAAGCTTTGCGGTGAAGAAAGCATGGGTATGATCTGTGCGGCGGATATGCCTGACGGCGGTATTAAGGTGGTATTCCTGGACGATGACGTACCGGCGGGAACAAAAATAAGATAATATTATATATAAAAAAACGCCTGCATGAAGCTGATGCAGGCGTTATTATTTTACACAAAAAAAGAAAAAACCCGAGTTGTACGTACTCGGGACAAATAAAAATAAATAAATAAAATATGTGTAGAACAAAAGAAAGGAGACAACAAAACGAGTGTAAATAATCAACTATTATTTAACACTGTTGTTATTATACACCAAAATGTGCTAATCGTCAACAAAAAATTAGATTTTTTTCTGATTTAGACGTTTTTTTGGAATTTTCACCAATTATACACATTTGTAATTAGACATTTTGAACTATTAATCACTAAAAAATTACTGGCGTTTGTTGAAAATTGTCGAACTGATTGTTGTATTTATATTTTAATTGTGCTTTAGAAAGTTTATATAGTTTTTATGTGCAATTTACAAAAAGGTATTTACAAAATAGCGGATTTGTGATATTATTAATGTTGAAGTTATGTGTTTTCATATAACCCCAAATCTATTTTTAACATATATCAGGAGGACTTTCCAATGGCAAGAAAAATGAAAACCATGGACGGTAACAATGCTGCCGCATGGGTGTCATACCCTTTTACAGATTTAGCAGCTATTTATCCTATTACTCCGTCATCACCAATGGCAGAAGTTACTGACCAGTGGTCCGCAAAAGACAAGAAAAATTTATTCGGACAGCCTGTACAGGTTGTTGAAATGCAGTCCGAAGCAGGTGCTGCAGGCGCTGTTCACGGCTCTCTTTCAGCAGGTGCTCTTACAACAACTTATACTGCTTCACAGGGTCTTCTCCTTATGATCCCTAATATGTATAAGATCGCAGGCGAACTGCTCCCTTCAGTTATTCACGTATCTGCAAGATGCGTTTCTTCACACGCTCTGAACATTTTCGGCGATCATTCCGATATTTATGCATGCCGTCAGACAGGCTATGCTATGCTTTGTTCTTCAAACCCTCAGGAAATCATGGATCTGGGCGCTGTTGCTCATCTTTCCACTATCAAGGGAAGAGTTCCTTTCATTCATTTCTTTGACGGCTTCAGAACATCTCACGAGATCCAGAAGATCGAAACTTGGGACGATGCAGATCTTAAGGAAATGCTGGATATGGAAGCTGTTGACAGATTCCGTAATCACGCTCTGAACCCTGAACACCCTGTTTTAAGAGGTACTGCTCAGAATCCTGACATCTTCTTCCAGGCAAGAGAAGCATGTAATCCATACTATGACAATATGCCTGCAATCGTTGAAGAATATATGGACAAGGTTAACGCTAAGCTTGGTACAAACTACAAGCTCTTCAACTACTACGGCGCTGCTGACGCAGAACACGTAATTGTTGCTATGGGTTCTGTTAACGATACAATTGAAGAAACTATAGATTACCTGAACGCTAACGGCGGCAAGTACGGTCTTGTTAAGGTTAGACTTTACAGACCTTTCGTTGCAGACAAGCTTGTTGAAGCTATTCCTGACTCTGTAAAGAGAATCTCAGTTCTTGACAGAACTAAGGAACCTGGCTCACTGGGCGAACCTCTTTACCTTGACGTTGTTGCAGCTCTTAAGGGTACTAAATTCAACGATGTTCCAGTATTTACAGGCAGATACGGTCTGGGTTCAAAGGATACAACTCCTGAACAGATCATCGCTGTATACAATAATACAACAAAGCCAAGATTTACAATCGGCATCAATGATGACGTTACAAATCTTTCACTTGATATTACAGAAAGCCCTGACACTGCTCCGGCAGGTACAACATCATGTAAATTCTGGGGTCTCGGCTCCGACGGTACAGTAGGCGCTAACAAGAACTCCATCAAGATTATCGGCGACCATACTGATCTGTACGCTCAGGCTTACTTCTCATATGACTCAAAGAAATCAGGCGGTGTAACAGTTTCTCACCTGCGTTTCGGTAAGACACCTATCAAGTCAACATACCTTATCAACAAGGCTGACTTTGTTGCCTGTCATAACCAGAGCTATATCGACAAGTACGATATGGTTTCCGACATCAAGCCGGGCGGTACTTTCCTTCTCAATACTATCTGGGATATGGAAGGTCTTGAAAAGCATCTTCCTGGTCAGGTTAAGAGATACCTTGCTCAGAATAACATAAATTTCTATACGATCAACGGTGTTAAGCTGGGTGAAGAAACAGGTATGGGTACAAGAATTAATACTATTCTTCAGTCCGCATTCTTCAAGCTTGCCGACATCATTCCTTTTGAGGACGCTGTTAAGTATATGAAGGCAGCTGCTGAAGCTTCTTACAGCAAGAAGGGTCAGGATATCGTAGAAAAGAACTGGAACGCTATTGATGCAGGTCATCAGAACGTTGTAAAGATTGATATCCCTGCTTCATGGGCTGACGCTGCCGATACTCAGATGGGTATGGCTGCTGTTACAAGCGACAACAAGGCTCTTGCAGACTATGTAAACAATATTCAGATTCCATGTAATGCTCAGCAGGGCGACAAGCTTCCTGTTTCAACATTCAAGGATATGGCTGACGGTGAATTCCCACAGGGTTCAGCGGCATTTGAAAAGAGAGGCATTGCAGTTAAGGTTCCTCAGTGGATTCCTGAAAACTGTATCCAGTGTAACCAGTGTTCATATGTATGTCCTCACGCTGTAATCAGACCTGTAGCACTTAGTGCCGAAGAAGCTGCAAATGCTCCTGAAGGCATGAAGATGGTTGACTTCAAGCCTGCTATGGAAGGTATGAAGTTCGCTATGACTGTTTCCGCTCTTGACTGTACAGGCTGCGGTTCATGCGCTAATGTCTGCCCTGCTAAGAATAAGGCTCTCGTTATGCAGCCATTGGAATCACAGCTCGGCGAACAGGAAATATTCGCTTATGGTACTACTATAGATGAAAAGCCTGCTGTTGCTGCTAAGTTCAAGGCTACAACAGTTAAGGGTTCACAGTTCAGACAGCCAATGCTTGAATTCTCAGGCGCATGTGCAGGCTGCGGTGAAACACCTTATGCAAAGCTTATTACTCAGCTCTTCGGCGACAGAATGTATATCGCTAACGCTACAGGCTGTTCTTCAATCTGGGGCGGTTCTGCTCCTTCAACTCCTTATACATTCAATAAGGAAGGAAAGGGTCCGGCTTGGTCTAACTCACTGTTTGAAGACAACGCTGAATTCGGTTACGGTATGTTCTTAGGTCAGAGAACTCTCAGAAACAGAGTTATCGCTAAGGTTCAGACTTTAAATGAAACTACAGACAATGCTGACGTTAAGGCAGCAATTGCTGAATATCTTGACACTGTTGATGACGGCAACGCTAACACACCTGCTACAGAAAAGCTGGTTGCTGCTCTGGAAGCATGCGGTTGTGACGCAGCTAAGGAAATCCTTGCTTCTAAGGATTATCTGAGAAAGAAATCACAGTGGATCTTCGGCGGCGACGGTTGGGCTTACGATATCGGTTTCGGCGGTCTTGACCACGTTATCGCTTCCGGTGAAGACGTAAATATCTTCGTATTCGATACAGAAGTTTACTCAAATACAGGCGGTCAGTCCTCAAAGTCAACTCCTACAGGCGCTATTGCACAGTTTGCAGCAGCAGGTAAGGAAGTTAAGAAGAAGGATCTTGCCGGTATCGCAATGAGCTACGGCTACGTTTACGTTGCTCACATTGCTATGGGTGCTGACTATAATCAGTGTATCAAGGCTATTGCAGAAGCTGAAGCTTACAACGGTCCTTCAATCATTATCGGTTACGCTCCATGTATCAACCATGGTATCAAGACCGGTATGGGTACTGCTATGGCAGAAGAAAAGAAGGCTGTACAGGCAGGTTACTGGCACCTTTACAGATACAATCCTACTCTTAAGGCTGAAGGCAAGAACCCATTCATTATGGATTCAAAGGCTCCTAATACAGACGAATACAAGAACTTCCTCATGGGTGAGGTTCGTTACAACGCTCTGGCACGTCAGAATCCTGAAAGAGCTGAAAGACTCTTTGACAAGGCTCTCGAAAACGCTAAGGACAGATATGATTATCTGCTCAGACTTTCTAAGCTTTACGGCGAAGCTTAATCATTGATTATCAATTTATTATTCACACTGCGAAAGGAAGTACCGCAGCACAATGCGGGAGGTCCAGACCATAAATAAAAAAAGCGGACTCTTTTTGAGTCCGCTTTTTATTTTTTTTAAAAATCCGCTTTTTGAAAAAAGCTTGGCAAAAACTTTTATACCGAATATCATAAACTTTAAACAGTTACTAAAGACTCGCAAAGCAGCTTATAAAAAACTTTAATATAATTATTTTTTATGTGAATCTGGATTATCTGTTCTGCCTATAAGGTAATCAACAGAGCAATCAAGGTAATCGGCGATTTTGGCAAGACTATCAAAAGCAATTGATTTACCATGATACATAGCTGACATCGTATTACTACCTAATTCGCAAGCAATAAGCATATCTTTAATAACCTTTTTTTTACTTTTTGCTACTGATTTTATTCTAATCGCTAAATTATGCGAATCATACATAATATTCTCCCCTTTTTTGTGCAGATATACAAAATTCGCTAAATTATGCGAATTTATATTGATAATCTCTAAATTGTGCGATATAATTTCATTAAGCTATTAAAAATACCCAAATAATATTTACTTTAATCGATACTTATTTATAAGTATAACATTGTTTGGGTTAGTTCGTCAATAGCTGAATTTTTTATGGAGGTAAATAATATGGCTGACAGCGAATTTAAAAACAGTTCTATCTATAAAGAAATGATGGAAATTTTTATGAAACTTGATAATGAATATCAGAATCGTGTTCTTACAATAATGGAAGAGGGTTTAAATCGTGAAAAACTTTCCTTAGAGACTTCAAAAAATAAGCCAAGTTGATTATACTTGGCTTAAAATTTTTTTATTAACCTGTCGAGCCTTATGAAAAATGTTCCATCAAACAAAAGACGATATGAAAGTTTTTGCCCAGCTTTTTTCAAATTTTATCTTTAATCCTTAGTTTATTGACCTGTCGAGCCTTATGAAAAATGTTCTATCAAACAAAAGACGATATGAAAGTTTTTGCCCAGCTTTTTTCAAAAAGCTGGAGAGGATAAAGGAGGAGTAAAAAACATGGGACTTGACTTTCGTGGTAAAATATTATAAAATATTCTTGATAAAGAATGTTAGGAGAAAATTTAATGATTAAAATTTTATCCGGATTTACGGAAATACTATCCGAGCATAAAGGACAGTTAAAAAAAATATGGGTACTAGCCGTCAACGATCTGATAAAAAAATACAAAGGCGCTGTTATGGGACCCTTATGGGCAATTATAAAGCCTACGTTTACCCTTTTTATACTGTGGTTTGCATTTACAGTAGGTATAAGAGGGTCGGGAACAGTCAGCGGATATCCTCGGTTTATATTTATGCTGTCCGGATATATACCTTGGTTTTTTATAAGCGAAGGAATCGTAGGCGGCGCACGTTCTATAAGACAAAACAGTCAATTTGTAACAAAACTTTCATTTCCGGTTTCAAATATAATGACATTTTGCTCACTTGCCTCGCTTATTGTGCATCTGGGAATGTGCGTAATAATGTATATAATTCTTCTGACGCAAGGATACGGACCGTCAGTATATAATCTTCAGTTTTTCTACTATATGCCGCTTATGTACATTTTCTTTCTGGTACTTTCATGGACAACCGCTCCGCTAAGCGCTTTCAGCAGAGATTTTGAAAATCTTATCAACTCCATTATGACCGGACTTTTCTGGCTTTCCGGCATTTTCTGGGATACCTATGACGTAAAAAATCCCGTACTCAGAACGCTTATGTATTTTAATCCGATAAACTATTTTATAAACGGCTACAGAAAAAGCTTTCTTTATGAAACAGCAATTTTTGACAGTAATTATACCACCGAACTAATAGTTTTTTACGGAGAGTTTATACTGCTGATTTTAATAGGCTCGCATTTTTATAAAAAGCTGCGTAAAATTCTGCCTGATATACTGTAAAGGAGATAAATACTTATGAGTGAAGCTGTTATTAAATTTGAACATGTTAGCAAGGAGTATTTTCTTTACAAAAATGAAAAAGCTCGTTTTAAAGCTATTTTTACCAATAATAAAGGCGTTAAGCGCCATCAGGCGTTAAAGGATATAAGCTTTGAGGTACACAAGGGAGAATCTGTGGGTATAATCGGCAGAAACGGCGCCGGAAAATCCACCCTTCTGAAAATGATAACCGGAGTATCCTTTGCAACATCGGGAAATATTACAGTCAAAGGAAAAGTCGCCGCACTTCTTGAACTTACTGCGGGATTTTCAGCAGATATGACAGGGAGAGAAAATATTTATCTAAAATGCTGTCTCCTTGGACTTGAAAATGATGAAATCAAGGCGATAGAAGAAAATATTATAGATTTTGCAAAGCTTGGGGAATACATTGACCAGCCTGTAAGGACTTATTCCAGCGGTATGAAAATGCGTTTGGGATTTGCAATAAATATTAACATAAAGCCTGACATACTTGTTATAGACGAGGCTTTAAGTGTCGGCGACGCCGAATTCAGAAAGAAATGTGAATCCAAAATAAAAGAACTCAGAGAATCCGGTATTACCGTGCTGTTTGTAAGTCATTCAATGAACAGTATAAACGATACCTGCGACCGTGCAATTTATCTCTCAGGCGGGAAAATTGAATATGACGGTACCGTTAAGGAAGCCTTTGAAAAATATAATAAAAAGAAATAAAGGGCGTTTCTTTATTTATAAGCCTTATTAGTGTTGTATATATTTTGACTATAAATTCGAAATAAATTTGTTTATGTTTAACAAACATGAATTTTTTTTGAAAAACCTATTGACATTTGACGGAATTTGTAGTAAAATAATTAAGTCGCTGAGGGACAGCGATAAAAAGTGGGAGCATAGCTCAGCTGGGAGAGCATCTGCCTTACAAGCAGAGGGTCATAGGTTCGAGCCCTATTGTTCCCACCACTTAATGGCCTGGTAGTTCAGTTGGTTAGAACGCTAGCCTGTCACGCTAGAGGTCGTGGGTTCGACTCCCATCCAGGTCGCCAATATGGCAAATGCCTCTGTAGCTCAGTCGGTAGAGCAGGGGACTGAAAATCCCCGTGTCGATGGTTCGATTCCGTCCGGAGGCACCATAAAGAATATGATGTAAATAAAAATTTCAGTTGGATTTTTATTGTTCTCATTTGTCCTTTTTGACGTATTTCATATTCTTTATATGCGGATTTAGCTCATCTGGTAGAGCGCCACCTTGCCAAGGTGGAGGTAGCGAGTTCGAGCCTCGTAATCCGCTCCATTTCGCTGGGGAAATATTCTTGGCGTACAATCAATCCTAAGGCAAAAGCCTTAGGATTTTTTATTTATAAGATTTAGAATTTTTGTAATAAAATAAAAAAAGCTTATTTATCATAAAAAATAAATTCAGAAAAAATTAAACATAACTACCAAAACAAAGTGGAAAAACTGTATATTTTGACGAAAAATAAAAAAGGTATTGACATTTGTACAAAAACTGTGTATAATAATAAAGCTGTTTAAAACAGTGAAGAAAGTCAAGGCTTCGAGGCGTAACTCAGTTTGGTAGAGTGCTTGGTTTGGGACCAAGATGCCGCAGGTTCAAGTCCTGTCGCCTCGACCATATTTCTTGAGTACTGCAAGAAATATTATTTAGATTTAAGTTGGCTTGTGAATAATTAAAAGTTTACAAAATTCTAAAAAAAGTACTTGACAAACCTAAAAAAGTATGTTATAATTTATAAGCATTGTTAAGATGCTGGTGTAGCTCAGTTGGTAGAGCAGCTGATTTGTAATCAGCAGGTCGGGGGTTCGAGTCCGTCCACCAGCTCCAGATTCTGTCGGCAATAGTCGGCTGAATTTTTATGGGAGAATTCCCGAGTGGCCAAAGGGGGCAGACTGTAAATCTGTTGCTTTCAGCTTCGATGGTTCGAATCCATCTTCTCCCACCAAATTTGTCCTGCATTTTTATGCAGGACATTTTTTATGCAGTAAAAAAAACGCTGATTAAACAAAATGTACTGAACATGTTGATTATTTTAGGGCAATAAGATTAAAAACTTGTAATCAGGAGGATCTATGACAATTAAAGCTGAAAATACAATAGATTTTGAGGATATCAGACAGCTGAACAAAAGCGGTTTGTCCTCTGTTAAAATAATGCTTGGGATTTTTATTGCCGCTATGGTTGTTTTGCTGGTAATTTCTTTGTGTACAGGTAATTCCGGAAGAAATCTTAAAATTTCAATTGCAGGTATTATATGGTGCGTTTTTGTTTATGTGTATATGTTTATAGTAAATCCACGCCTTACATATAAAAATTTTAAGAAAAAGTATGGAAATGCACCCATTAAATATACCTTAAATGAAAAAAGTATGGGAATTTCTATTGAAAATTCTGACGGTTTTTTTGATATCAGAAAAAATTACCGTGATATTTTTAAATTTACTGAAACTGAAAAGTACTTTTTCATTCATATAAAGAGAAATGAGGCTTATATTCTTAAAAAAAACGGCATTTCTCAGGGTACCGCAGAGGATATAAGAAACATTGTTTCTAGAGAAATGGGAAACAGGTTCGTTAACAGAGTTAAGGGGTAATTATGGTTAAGGCTAAATGTTCTTATAGAGATACACATGATATAAAAGAGATATATAAAACTTTTGAAAAATCAAGAAAATATTCACAGATTTTATATACTTTTTTATTAGTAATATTTGCTATATCTTCATTATTTCTTTATATTAAAAATCAAATTTTTTTACTAAATCTCTTTGTTATAGGCGGTTTATTTGCTACACTTCTTCTTGTATCAGAAGTTATTAAATATGAATCTATTTTAAGAACATCAGAAAGAGTAAGATTATATGATGAGCATATTTTTACATTTAAAGATGAAGGTATATTTTCTGATTTACAAGGAACAGGTTATTCGTCATCAATTAAATTTGATTGGAAAATAGTTAGCAAAGCAGTGGAAAATGAACAATATTTTTTATGGAAATATTCAAAACCAGTTTATAATTCAATCAGAAAATCTGAAATAATTGAAGGAAGTGCGGAAGAACTTCGTACACTGTTTGAAATGCAATTGGGAAATAAATTTGTATCAAGGGTGAAATAACGGGGGAATTATGTATAAAGCTGAAATGGTTTATAATCGTAATGATGCAAGAAAATTTTTTATAAAAGGTCCGAAATCATCCGTCAGAAAGTTTATTGACGGATTTGCAATAGGAATTGCTGTTTTGATGACTATTATTTTAATGCTTGCATTAGCAGGCGGCGCGCCGCTTTGGACAGTTGCCGTTACTTGTATATTTTTCATTGTCTGCTTTTTACCTTATTACATATATGCTTTTTGCATTTTTTACAGTAACTATATAAGCAAACCGGACAAGCTGCTGAAAGAAATGCTTAAGTACCATGAAACTGCGGTTTATAAATTTTTTTATTATGAATTTAACGTCCAATTTGGAAAAGATAAGAATATTGTTAATAAAAGTATAGAGTATACTAAGCTTATATATGCTGTTGAAACACCGGAGTACTTTTTTCTATATGAAACGAGAAAAAATGGATATATTATCCGTAAAAACGCTTTTACGGAGGGGAATCCTTGGGATGTAAGCAAAGTCTTGCAGACTCATTTAGGAAACAAATTTACTGTAAAGAAATAATTTGTAATATCATGCTTTTATTTAATTAAATAAACTTGATAATTTTATCTTCAATTCTCTGTAAAGTAAACCATCGTGAATTGATTAAAATATATCAGTAAATTAAAATCGACATAAAAGTTTTTGCCCAGCTTTTCTCTGTAAAATTAACTTTGCGTGTCTTTATAAAAAGTTTCAAGTTAATGAAACTCGTCATAAAAGTTTTATCTTCAATTCTCTGCAAAGTAAACCATCGTGAATTGATTAAAATATATCAGTAAATTAAAATCGATATAAAAGTTTTTGCCCAGCTTTTTTCAAAATTTATCTTCAATTCTCATCAAGGTAAACCATCGTGAATTGATTAAAATATATCAGTAAACTAAAATCGATATAAAAGTTTTTGCCCAGCTTTTTTCAAAAAGCTGGAAGGAGGAATAAAAATGATTAGAGAAGATTTAAGAAATATTGCCATTATCGCCCACGTTGACCATGGTAAAACTACATTGGTTGACGAAATGTTGAAACAAGGCGGAGCGTTCAGAGAAAATCAGGTCGTTGCTGAAAGAGTTATGGACAACAACGACATTGAGCGTGAAAGAGGTATTACAATTCTCGCTAAAAATACGTCCGTATGCTATAACGGTACAAAAATAAATATTATCGACACTCCCGGACACGCTGATTTCGGCGGAGAAGTTGAGCGAGTTTTAAGCATGGTCGACGGCGTACTTCTGCTTGTTGACGCTGCCGAGGGCGCTATGCCTC
This sequence comes from Porcipelethomonas ammoniilytica, assembly GCF_025567485.1. Lineage (NCBI taxonomy): Bacteria > Bacillati > Bacillota > Clostridia > Eubacteriales > Oscillospiraceae > Porcipelethomonas > Porcipelethomonas ammoniilytica. The sequence continues at coordinate 111,819 of NZ_JAOQKH010000004.1, forward strand.
AGACAAGATTTGTATTGTCAAAGGCTTTGGAAATGAATCATAAGATAATCATAGTTGTAAATAAGATCGACCGTCCTGACGCACGTCTTGACGAAATCGGCGACGAAGTTCTGGAACTCCTTCTGGACCTTGACGCTAATGACGATCAGCTGGAAAGTCCTATACTTTTCTGTTCGGGCAGGGCAGGTACAGCGTCTCTCAGCCAGTATGAGGAAGGTACCGACCTTATTCCGCTTTTCGATACTATTATAAATTATATCGACCCTCCAAAGGTTGAAGAGGACGGTCCGTTCCAGATGCTTGTTTCCTCCATCGACTATAACGAATACGTAGGCAGGATAGGTATCGGACGTATTGCAAGAGGTAAAGCTCGAGTAAATCAGAATGTTGTTGTGTGCAACCATCAGAATCCGGACAAGAAAATTACAAACGCAAAGCTTGTTTCACTTCTCCAGATAGAGGGACTCCAGAGAGTTCCCGCACAAGAAGCTGAAGCCGGAGATATCGTATGGATAAGCGGTATTGAGGGCATTACTATAGGCGACACTATTTGCGATCCCGAGGCGGTTGAGGCTCTGCCGTTTACAAAAATCAGTGAGCCGACTGTTGAAATGACATTTGCAGTAAACGATTCACCGTTTGCAGGAAAAGAGGGTAAATTCGTAACTTCACGTCAGCTGAGAGAAAGACTTTTCAAGGAAACCTTAAAGGACGTTTCACTGCGTGTTGAAGAAACCGAAAATACCGACGCTTTCAGAGTTGCCGGACGCGGTGAAATGCATCTTTCAATACTGATTGAAAATATGAGACGTGAAGGCTATGAGCTTTCGGTTTCCACTCCTAGAGTACTTTTCAAAGAGGACGAAAACGGTCAGAAGCTTGAACCTGTTGAAAGACTTGTTATCGACGTACCGGAAGAATGCGTAGGTTCAGTCATGGAAAAAATGGGTACCAGAAAGGCTGAAATGCTGGAAATGCACCCACAGGGTTCAAGAATGAAACTGGAATTTTTAATACCGTCCAGAGGACTTTTCGGCTACAAGAGCGAATTTTTGACCGACACTAAAGGCGAAGGTATTATGTCCAGCGTGTTTGACAGCTATCAGCCGTACAAGGGAGAGATCCCAAGAAGAAATACAGGTTCACTTGTTTCCTTTGAAACAGGCGAAGCGGTCACATACGGTCTTTACAACGCACAGGAAAGAGGTCAGCTGTTTATTCCTGCGGGTACTCCTGTATACGAGGGCATGATCGTCGGAGCGTCTCCAAAGGCTGAGGACTTAGTAGTTAATGTGTGCAAGAAAAAGCACCTTACAAATACTCGTGCAAGCGGTTCGGACGATGCTTTAAGGCTTGTTCCCCCAAGACGTCTAAGCCTGGAGGACAGTCTTGAATTCCTCGCAGACGACGAGCTTCTTGAAGTTACTCCTGAAAATATACGTATCAGAAAGAGAATCTTAAGCAATACTTTAAGAGCAAAAACCCGTGCAAAACAATAACCTACTTTTTTTGAAAAAAAAGTAGGCAAAAAAACTTTTATGTTGAGCAAAAGCAACTTGAAACAGTTTTTAAATACTCGCAAAGCAGTTTTTATAGAGAATTGAGGAAAAAATTTTGAAAAAAAGTAGGCAAAAAAACTTTTATATCGTCTTTAGTTTGATGATATAACAATAAAGTCTCGGCAGGTAAGCAAAAAAGTTATTTTTCTAAATTAGTTCTTTCTTTTGATTTTATAATATCTTTTACTATTTCAGAAACCATATCTTTTTGTTCATCACTAAGCTTTTCAATTTCAGTAAGAAGCTCATTATATAGAATCGGATAATCAATATCAAAGCAAAAAAAACAGATAAGCAGTAATGCCGAAATAATTACAAATTCTGAAAAAATGTCTAAAGGTGGGTAAAGTAACGCCGTTTTCTATATTTTTTATGTATTTTTCAGTGTGACCTATCGCTTTGCCCATTTCTTTCTCAGTTACGCCTTTTTCCAATCTTATATGCTTAAAGCGCTTACCAAATTCTTCCTTAGTAACCATTTTTTATCTCTCCATTCAAAAAATTTAGCTATTGACGGACTAAAACGAGGTTTACATTTTATGAGATAATTATGAGGTTGTTTTAGTCCGTTGGCATTAAACCGTTTCAATAGCTTAATAAAATTATAGCACGATTAATCGTGCTTGTCAATTAAATATCACGATTAACAGTGTAATTCTATTTTTTTAACAAAAATGAGGTATTATTTTTATGTATAATTCACAAGAAATGGTTTTGCGTATTAAACAAATTGCAAAAATCAAAGGCATTTCAATATTAGAAATGCAGGAAAAATGTGGTCTTGGCAGAAATGCAATTTCACAGGCAGCCAAAAGCCAAGAAGGAATGAAATCAAAAAATTTATATGCAATTGCCGATTATTTAGATTGTTCTGTAGATTATCTTTTCGGCAGAACGAATGATCCCAATTCACATAAAAAATAAACTGAAATAAATCTTTTTTCTTGTTCATTTCTTGTCTCGTGACAAGAAACGAACCAAAGAAACACGTATTTTACTTTCTTTCATGTGAAAGAAAGTAAAACAAAGAAAAACTTTATCCGTCATACAGTTTCTGAACTAATAGGTCTCCCAATAAAAGGCAAGACGTGACATCAAAAATTCACGCCCAATGAAGATGGGGGCAGTTAAGTGGAGAACGCAAGTAGCAGATATGTCTCAGTACAGTTTTGGGAGAGTACCTTGCGTGATTTTTTACTGTCAATTATGCAGTCGTTACCTTTCTTTGCTTCTTTTCTTTGTGTGAACAAAGAAAGAAGGGCATTTCTTTTCGTTATTTTCTTTGGGCAATCAAAGAAAATGACAAATATGTTTTGCTTTCGCTTTTACAAAGCGTAGAATGTACGAAACAAGAAAGTTAATAAAAGAAGTTTTAAAGAAACTTGTTTCTTTGGGCAATCAAAGAAAATGACAAATATGTTTTACCTACGCTTTTACAAAGCGGTATTTTTAAGAATAAATTGAATCATTCCCTGTACATATAAAAATTACAGGGAATTTTTATATATTTTTCACACATTTGTCATCTAATAAAGTGCAAGTCTGTTGCAATTTTCCGATGACTATGATATAATAAATTTAATCGCAGAATAAAATTTTGCTCTCTGCATATCGGATAATTATACTATAATTATATTGAATATAGTATAATATAAAAGACAAACAAATCGAAAGGAGTAGATTTGCCTTAAACAGGGAAATCATATTATGATATGTGCGGAATAGTTGGTTATGTAGGCTCAAGACAATGTACTGAGGTGCTTATAGACGCTCTTTCAAAGCTTGAGTACAGAGGTTATGATTCAGCAGGTATTGCGGTTTTTGATAATGGTGAAATTAAAGTTGCAAAGTCTAAGGGACGCCTTAAGGATCTTGAAAATAAAATGGAAAAAGAGGGAATTCCTAACGGTTTTGCGGGTATCGGTCATACAAGATGGGCTACCCACGGTGAACCTTCAGATGTCAATTCCCACCCTCATAGCGGTGAGAGAGTTACGATCGTACATAACGGTATAATTGAGAATTATAAGCCTTTGAAGGAATTTCTTCTGTCTCAGGGACGTGTTTTTCAAAGCGAGACTGATACGGAGGTTGTGGCTCAGCTTCTTGATTACTACTATGACGGCAATCCTCTTGAAACGATAAAAAAAGTAATGCATGAGCTTGAAGGCTCTTTTGCACTTGGTATTGTTTTTGCTGACTTTAAGGATACTGTTTATGCGGTACGCTGTGAAAGTCCGCTGATTGTAGGTGTCGGTGAAAATGAAAGCTTTATCGCTTCCGACGTGCCTGCAATTTTGAAATATACAAAGGATTACTACCTGCTTGAACATGGTGAAATAGCAGTACTGAATAAATCGGGCGTAACTGTTTATGACCGTCACCTCAATGAAATTAAAAAAGAACTTAAAACTGCCGACTGGGATATGGACGCCGCTGAAAAAGGCGGTTACGAGCATTTCATGCTGAAAGAAATCCATGAACAGCCTAATGCCATAAAAACTACGATAGCTCCGAGAATTACAGACGGTCTGCCGAATCTTGAGGAGTGTGGTATCACGCCTGAAATACTGAAAGGTTTCAATCAGATCTATGTTGTAGCCTGCGGTACTGCTATGCATGCAGGTATGGTGGGTAAATACGTTATAGAAAAGCTTGCGAAAGTACCGGTAATAGTGGATATCGCTTCTGAATTCAGATACAGAGATCCTCTGATTACCGATAAGGATCTTGTAATTATAATTTCACAGTCAGGAGAAACTGCCGATAGTCTTGCGGCTATGAGACTTGCTAAAGAACTGGGCGCTAAAACTCTTGCAGTAGTAAATGCGAAGGGCAGTTCCATTGCAAGAGAAGCTGATATGCTGATATATACTCATGCAGGTCCTGAAATTGCAGTAGCTTCAACAAAGGCATATATGGTACAGATCGCTGTTATGTATCTTCTTGCATTTGAATTGGCACTGGCTGTTGGAGAAATTGACGAATCCGAGTGCAGACGACTGACAGAGCTTTTGCAGAAAACTCCTGAACTGATAGAACAGATACTTGAAAATAAAGAGGAAACACAGTATATTGCATCGTCTCTTATCACGGCTGACAGTCTGCTTTACATTGGAAGAGGTCTTGACTATGCGTTGAGTATGGAAGGGTCTTTGAAGCTCAAGGAAATTTCCTATATACATTCCGAATCCTATGCGGCAGGCGAACTTAAGCACGGTACTATTTCGCTCATCTCCGACGGAATGCCTGTTATTGCCGTTGCTACGCAGCAGAAACTTTTTGAAAAGACTGTAAGCAACATTAAGGAGGTTAAAGCAAGAGGCGCTAAAGTGGTAATGATATGCCGTGATTCTTATACGCCTGACAGCGATATTGCAGATTTTAAATTCGGTCTGCCTGAAATTGAGGATATTTTAATGCCGATGATCGCTGTAGTACCGTTACAGCTTATAGCTTATTATACGTCCGTTTTAAAGGGTAATGATGTGGATAAGCCGAGAAATCTGGCTAAATCTGTTACTGTCGAATAATTACTTTCTTAAGAAAGTAATATAAAGATTTTTTGTTGTTCATTTCTTGTCTCGTGACAAGAAACGAACCAAAGAAGCACGTATCGCTTTCTTTTCATCTGAAAAGAAAGCTCGCAAAGAAAAAATTTCATCCGTCATTTTGCAGTTGAACTAATAGGTCTCCTCATAAAAGGCAAGACGTTACATATAAAATTTACACCCAATTAAGATTGGTGCAACTGAAAGATCTCTCAAGATTACCCTTTGATATGATGGGTGATGGCGGCAACAAAGAAATAAATTACCTTTTATTGGGTGAATAAGTATTAACTTAATTTATCCAACCCTTTTTCTTTTCTTTGCTATACTTTCTTTTTTACTTTCTTGTATCAAGACAAGAAAGTTAAGAATTTATAATTTTTATTGAAGATTTTACAAAATCTTCAGATAAATAAAATTGAGGATTAAAATTATGAAATTAAAAAAATTATCTCTTATATTAAGCGCATCTTTGATAACAGTATGTTCTGTTTCATTCAGCGTTTATGCTGACGAGGAAGTATCTGAGGAAGAAACAGCAGCAGAAGAATCCGTAACAGACGAAGATGACGGGTATCTGACTACTGAAGACGGAAATTATAAATATTCCTTTGAATCCAGTGAAGAAAGCGGCGAGAAATACGTTGTACTTGAGGAATATCTGGGAAATGAAGAAAGTGTGGTAATTCCCGAGGAAATTGACGGGATAAAGGTCACTAAAATCGGAGATTACGCATTTAATGAAAAGGAATTTATAAAAAATATTACTATTTCAAAAAATATCGAAGATTTCGGTGACTATACCTTTTACGGCAGTACGTCTATTACCGAATTTAAAGTTGACGAAGAAAATGAAATTTACAAGGCTGATGAAAACGGCGCAATCGTCGGCAAAGACGGACTTGCGTATTTTGTTTATCCCTGCGGAAAAAATCCAACTGAAATTACGATCCCTGACGGTACTGTTGCAATTCAGTCCAGTGCATTTGCAGTTTGTAAAGAGCTTAAAACGGTCAATCTTCCGGACAGTCTTGAATATATCGGATCATTTTGCTTTGCTGAGTGCGAATCACTGGATAATGTGGTGATTCCTGATGGCGTAACGACTCTTGAACAATATACTTTTTCAGGCTGTAAATCACTGAAAAATATAACGCTGCCGGATACTATGACTCTTATCGGAGACGCCGCATTTTTTGAGTGTGAATCAATGACGGAGTTTACTTTTCCTGCTTCACTGACAGAAATAGGACAGGGTGCGTTTGTTTCAACAGGCTTTAAAACCATTGAAATACCTGCTACTGTCATTAGTATAGGCTACAGCGCCTTCGGTTTTACTACCGATCAAACCCATGAGATTATTGCTGTAGACGGTTTTTCTATCAGCGGATATTCCGGTTCATACGCCCAGTCTTATTGTACTGAAAACGGTATTGAATTTATTGAAATTGAGCCTGCAAATACGGATACAGGTAAAAACTCCAGTGAATCAAAGGTAAAACCGGGCGTTGTGATAAGTATCTGTATAGCTGCTGCGGTTATTATAATCGTTGTGATTGTATTTGTCAAAAAAGTCAAAAACTATGATTATGACGACGAAAATGAAGGCGATTACGACGATTACAAGGATGACAGTGAAGAAAGTGAAAATAATGGAAACGAATAAATAAACGGAGAATTTTATGAAGTTTTTGTATATAAAAAAAGCTGCTGTAATTTTTACAGCAGCATGTATGGCGGCGAGTTTTTCTATATCTGTTTACGCTGAGGAAACGACTGATGAGTCGGACGAGAACACTTTTACAGATGAAGTCCTTACCTACAAAAAAGTCGACGGCGGAGTGTATATTACCGATTGCGATGATAATGTAAGTTCGGTTAATATATCAAAAGAAGTTGACGGTTATGCAGTGATCGGCGTAGAAACAAACGCTTTTGCAGAATGTGAGAAGCTTAAGGAAGTAATATTGCCAGATTCAGTAAAATATATGGGAGAATCTGTTTTTACAGGCTGTACGGGACTGAAAAAAGTCAAAATACCCGATGGTATAACTGAAATACCTAAACAGACGTTTGCGCTCTGCGTTGAACTTGAAGAAATAGAAATACCCCAAAGCGTAACCACAATAGGGGAGTATGCTTTCAGTTACTGCAATGATTTGTCATGGTTCGATATACCCGAAACAATTACGGATATAAGTGATTACGCATTTGCCTACAGCGTTATGGGTGAAACTCTTGAGCTTCCTGAGGGACTTGAATCGCTGGGCAGTCTGTCGTTTTATTACAGTCAGGGACTGAAAACGGTTACTCTACCTTCAACTCTCAACTCAGTGGGTTCGCTTGCATTTCTCGGCTGCGCAGACCTGACCGAATACAAGGTAGCAGACGGAAATACTACATATACGGCTGAAAACGGTATTCTTTACACTGCCGATATGACCAATCTTGTAAGCTATCCTGCCGGTAAAACAGACGAAGTATTTAACCTGCCTGAAACGGTTCAGTATATTTCCGACGGTGCATTTTTCGCAAATACTTATGTAAGTGAAATAAATCTTACAGATTCACTTATTTCTTTGGGAACTGCGGCGTTTTCAAACTGTACCTCACTGAAATATATGGAAATCCCTGCCGGCGTTACAGAACTTCCGGACAGCTTATTCTGCGACTGTACTTCTTTGAGAGAAGTTGTGATTCCCGATACGGTAACAACAATCGGGCCTTACGCATTTCTGGAATGTACCCTATTAACAAATGTGACTATATCGGATAACGTAACGGAAATCGGCGACCATGCTTTCGGTTTTACTGATGATGACGAGGGTAATTTCCATAAAATCGACGGATTTACCATAAAGGCTAATTTTGACAGTCAGGCAAAAAAATACGCTAAAGAAAATAAAATTTCAATTGAATACCTTGACGGTAATAAGGACATGCCTTATATCATAGCTCTTATCGGAGTCGGGGCTGTGGCAGCGGCAGTTATTGTTGTGTTAATTATTTTGCGTATGAAAAAAAGGAAGAAAGAAAAGGATTATTATAAGAAATAGCTCTTACCTTCTTCTTTCATTAGCTCTGATCATATCTTTTGTTACATTTATAATCATACCTTTTTGATCATCGTTAAGCTTTTCACATTCAGAAATAAGTTCATTAAATAGAATCGGATAATCAATATCAAAACGAAAAAACAGATAAGCAGTAATGCCGAAATAATCACAAATTCTGAAAAAATGTCTAAGGGTGGGTAAAGTAACGCCGTTTTCTATATTTTTTATGTATTTTTCAGTGTGACCTATTGCTTTGCCCATTTCTTTCTCAGTTACGCCTTTTTCCAATCTTATTTGCTTAAATCGCTTACCAAAATCTTCCTTAGTAACCATTTTTTATCTCTCCATTCAAAAAATTTAGCTATTGACGGACTAAAACGAGGTTTACATTTTATGAGATAATTATGAGGTTGTTTTAGTCCGTTGGGCGTTTAAACCGTTTCAATAGCTTAATCACATTATACTCTAAACTTAGAGAAAAGTCAACAACAATCATCTAAGTTTAGTGAATTTTAGCTGTTTGCATAAATCGGAGGTGTTTTATTTGTGCAAAATGAATATATTTCATCTGAAATTGCAGAAAGAATAAAATTAATTGCAAAATCAAAAGGATTAACAGTGTCTACTGTACTTAAAGAAGTCAATCTTGGCAGAAATACAATGGCAAATTTCAAAACATCTATGCCAAAGGCAGATAACCTTGCAAAAATCGCTGATTACCTTGATTGCTCCATTGATTATCTTATGGGTAGAACAGATGATCCAGATTTACATAAAAAATAAACTGAAATAAATCTTTTTTCTTGTTCATTTCTTGTCTCGTGACAAGAAACGAACCAAAGAAACACGTACTTTACTTTCTTTCATGTGAAAGAAAGTAAAACAAAGAAAAACTTTATCCGTCATTTTTCAGCTAAACTGATTGGTCTCCCCATAAAAGGCAAGACGTAACATCTAAAATTCACACCTAATGAAGATGGGTGCAGTTAAGTGGAGAACGCAAGCTGCAAAAACGTCTCA